>JAACJX010000135.1 GCA_014237545.1 Ardenticatenia bacterium
AAACCGGCCGGGCCGACGATCTCCGGCAGCGAGCCGCTGTCGCTGGCGACGACCGGCGTGCCGCAGGCCATCGCCTCCAGCGGCGGCAGGCCAAACCCCTCGCGCCGGCTGGGAAAGACGAATACCTCGGCGTTGCGATAGAGCAGCGGCTTGTCCTCTTCATCGACGTATCCGATCCAGCGCACGTATTTCGACAAGCCGGCCCGCTCGATCATGCCATCGAAGTCGGGGTAGGTATCCGAGACGGCCGGCGGCTTCTTGCCGGCCAGCACCAGCGGGTACTCCTCGCCCAACGCCTTGGCCACGTAGGTATAGGCCTGGAGCAGGTTCAGGATGTTTTTGTGGGCTTCGTATCCGCCCAGATAGAGCACGTAGAACTCCGGCAAGTCATATTTCTTGGCCACGGCCATATCGACCAGGCTGTTGTCGCCCCCGGCCGGGTTGGGGGCGTATTGCGGGCCGACGCCCAGATAAATGGCGGTGATATCTCGCTCGTCGATGCCCAGGTGGTCCATGATGTCCAGCTTGCTGGAGAACGAGTCGGTCAGCACGTGGTCGGCCCCACGCGCGGCGGCGCTCACCAGGGCGTTGTAGAGCCGGGCGCGAGCGCCGCGGTTGTACTCCGGTACGAGCAGGGTCGTCAGGTCGTGGATCGTGACCACCATCGGGATTGGCGAGCGCAACGGCGGCCCCCAGTAGGGCACGTGGGCCAGCGTGGCCCCCGCGCGGCGGCAAGCGGCCGGAAATCCCCGCTGCTCGAACAACACCTTGCCCAGATGTCCCGGCCGCACGGCCACGCGCTCCACGTGAATGCCAGGGGGGACAGCGTCCGGCTCCGGGTCGCCGGGAGCCATCGGGACGATCAGGGTCAATTCCAGATCGGACACCAGCCGGTTTAGATGGTAGACGAGTTGGCGCGTGTACTGCCCGCTGCCGGTGTTGGGCCGGTTCCAGAAGTAGGCGTTAATGGCGATATGCATCGGGATGTGATTATATGGCAGGCGGCCGCTTGAGGGGTAATCCAGCGAGTAAAGCTTTTCCAGAGTCCGGTTGTGTGACAGAGGAGCGAGGTCGGTTCGGAAATGCCCTGCCTCAACTTTACCGGGCCTGATCGGTATGGTATAGTTGCCGCGCGGATCGGCGTTAACCAGATGGAAGAACGAGAAAGACAGTTCATTCCCGGCCTGGGGTTCCTCCTGCTCGCGATCATTCTTCTGGGCGCGATTGGATCGCTGCTGCATGACGCCAACGACGTCCCCTACAACGTCGGCGGGGCGATCCTGTGGGGCGGCGCGGTGCTGGTCAGCTTCATCCTCGGCACAGCCTATATCTCCCGCCGGTTGTTGCCAATCCAGGGGAACCTGGGCTGGTCGGAGGGGTTCCGGCTGCTCTGGCGCAACTACACGATGGGCGCGGCCAATCTTCTCTACGGGCGTCGCGCCGAACCCACTTCGCCTTCGCTGAAGAAAAAGAAACCCAAGACCGACGAACTGTCGCCCAGCTTCGGTCTGCTCGGCGCAGGGTTTCTCTATAGCCACCAGGCGGCGGCCCTCACTCGCGGCAACAGCTATTCGCGCGCCGACGGCCCCGGCCTGGTCTTTCTCCACAGCGGCGAATCTATTGCCAAGATCTTCGACCTGCGTCCGCACTCGCGCCGGCAGGCGGTCAGCGCCATGACTCGCGACGGCATCCCGGTGGAGACCAGCGTCGCGGTCACATTCCAGGTGCGCCGCCCTTCGGCCGACCAGCGCCGCCCGCGCTCTATCGAGAACGACCCCATCCCCTATCCCTATGACAAGGACGCGCTCTTCGACCTGAACTACACGGCCAGCATCGTGGACGACGACCGGCGGGATTGGACGGANCAGGTNGCNCCGCAAGCGGCCACCATGCTCATCACCGAGATTGGGAAATATAACCTGGACGATCTGCTCGACAGCGNCGGAGCCGAGCCTCTGAAAGAAATCAGGGAGCGCATCCTCGACGGCCTGAAAGAGCAACAGACCAACACCGAGTTTCAGACGATTTCCAAGGGCCTCGATATCGTCAGCGTTGGCATCGGTCCGCTGGAATTGCCGCCTGACATCACCGCCAAGCGCCTGACGACCTGGCAGGTGGCCTGGCGAAACCGAATTTCACAGGAGATCGTGAGCGGCGACCTGGAGGCGCAGCGCCTCTACGCGCAAGCCCGGGCCCGGGCCCAGGTTGAAAACATCGAAAACTTGCTGACCAGCATCGAGGCCATGCGCGCGCAGACCGGGGTCAACCTGCCCGAGATCGTGATGCTGCGACTGACGGAGATCCTCGAGTCGGTGGCGGCCACGCGCACGCTGACGCCGATCGCGTCTCGGGCGGCGCTGGCCAATCTGGCCTCCGAGGCTTCCAGCGAACTGCGGCAGGCCATGGGCCAGGACGGAGATTAGCCCCATGTCCGGCCAAGTCCAACCGCGTCGCTCTGCCCGCCGGGCCGTGCCTCAACTGTCNCTNCCCTGGCCGACGATCAATTGGCCGTGGTTCGTGCTGGCTGCCCTGTTCATCGGTTACTGGTTGTACATGAGTTCGCTGGAGCGTATTGACGCCAACCTCTTCCTGGCCAGCGTATTCTTGCCCGAGTTGCCGCCCAGCCAGGCAGTGAACGTCACCTTCTCCCCCTGGGTCACATGGATAGTGGAGCTATTCCACCCGCGGGTGTTGCGCCACTTCATCCCCATCATCGTCGGCTGGTGGCTGGCCGTCCAGGCGGCGATCAGCCTGATGCAGGTGCTCTATAACTGTCCCGACCGGCGCACGGCGGCCGAGTTCCTGCGCCGCCAGCGGCGCAACAGCGTCAGTCCTGTCGACTCTTTTGTGATCTCCGCCAAGAACCTGGACGAGGAGCGGGAGAAGTCGATCCTGTTGGGGGTTGGCGGCCCGGTGCGCGTGCAAATTCCCAATGGCTTCGCCGCCGTGACCGAGCGAAACGCCCGGACGCTGCGCGTTTTGCCGCCGGGAACGCACGATCTCGGCCGCTTCGAATATGTGCAGGCCGTCGTCGATCTGCAGCCACAGGATAAGTTTGTCAAGGACGTGCCGATGTTGACCAGGGAAGGTATTCCCGTGAAGGCCGACCTGGGTCTGACGTTCCGCATTGATACCGGCGACNCGCCGGTCACGCCCAGGCGNCCCTATCCGTTCAGNGAGGACGCCGTGCGNCGGGCGGCCTATTCGGGCACGATCGGGGCCGGCGGNTCCATCTCCTCATGGGNCGACGCCCCGCTGGGCAGGGTNCGGGGCGCGCTGGCCGGCATGATCAGCGAGGACTCGCTCGACGAACTGCTGGCCGCCGAAAGCCCGCGCGACGCTCATCACCTGCTGACAAATTCCGTCATGCGCAAGGTGTGGGACAGCCTGCCGAAAGATGGCATCAAGCCGCTGCGCATGCGAATCAGTCGTCTCTCGCCGCCGCCGGAGGTGAGCGTGCAGTACACAGAGTTCTGGCTGGCCAACAAACGCAAGGAGGACATGCTCGCCCGGGCCAACGGCACGGCCCAACTGGTTGAAGAGGCGGAAACGGCCCGCGCTGCAGCCGAGATCGCCATGATCAACGCCGTAGTCGAAGGAATCCGCCGCGCCCAGCAAGACTCGAGTTCTTACTTGCCCGGCTATCTGCTGGCCTTGCGGCTGATGGAAGCGCTGCGCCAGATGTTCAGCCAGTCGGCCCAGACGCTTGAAAGCGTTGGCGGGGACACCCTCCAGCTTCTGGAGGAGATTAGCTCCGTGGATGACCGGCTGGGCGAAATTCAGAGCCAATTGCAGCTCCCGCCGCCTAAATTCAGGCCGTCCTCACCTGATTAGGCCTATTGCCGCGAGCGCGACGAATAATGGTAGCCCGGGCATCCCATCCCAGCGACTCCTTCAGGCCGACGACCGACGCGGAACAGTTGCGCCCTGTGCGCGAAGCGGTCGCCGTCCTCGAACGCCTGCTAAAGCTCCTGTTCCCCGATCCGCTGTCACTCGATATCATCACCGTCGAGAACATTGTCCAGCGCTACCCGCTAACCGGGCTGGGCGCGCCGGCACTGGCCGCCATCGAGCAGTCGCAGCGGATCGTGCGGGCGCGCGGCGATTACGGTCAATCGGGCCTGGCTGAATTCCACATCGGCCTGATCTACTTGCATTGGGACGATTGCCGCGCGGCGGCCAACCAATTCGCCCTGGCCCGCCAGCCCTGGTCGCTGGCCAACGACGTCCCGGCGATGTGCCTGGCCCACTACGCCCAGGGGTTGGGCCTTTACCACTCCTATCACAACGAGTCGGCCATGCTCCAGTTCAGCCGCGCCGAACGGCTGCTGAACCGTCCGGCCATCGGCGCGCAGGGCGAGCGTCTTGTGGCCCTGGGCAAGGAGATGCGCCCTCTGTTGCTGATCGCCCAGGAAACGCTGCGCGAGAGCCTGTGGCCGAAGGAGCAACAATCGGCCGAGGTGTTGCAGGCCGGCTACCTTTCCGTCCCGCCCGAAGCGCCCGCCCCCGTTGCCGAACCGGAGCCGGAGAGCGCCTCCCGGCCGGCACTCAGGCGCAAGAGCGAGCGACCGGAATGGGCCAAGCGCGTGCCCCTGCCCATATCGAATTTGCCCGACGGCATCAGCGACGCACCGCGCGGGCCGCTGCCGGGCCACATCACGACCGACGATCGCTTCGGCTGGTATCAGATCGCCGACAAAAAGAGCGAGTTCCTGCCCGCTGTCGCCTCCGGAACGTGGTTGCTGGCCGATAGAGAAGTGGACGACCGCCGCTCCTCCGCGCGCGAGTACGTCGTGGTTGGCAGCGCGCGCGCCGACCTGGGCAGCATCGTCGTGCGGCCGGTTTCCCACATCAGCGCCATGCCCTATTGCTATCTGGGCTATCGCGTCGCCGAGGAATCCGCGCCGGAGCAATCCCGGCTATTTCTGCACTAAAATGCACGGCCGCTGGCCTCGGATGAGGTTCTTGTTCTGGCCGTTGTTGAGGGGTTCTGGTATGGTCTCAATGGTCATGCCTTGCCGGAACCCGGCTGAGAAGGGCGGGGCAGACCGCGAGTTGGCCAAACGGCCGCTGCGCTGAATTCCCGCCGCCTGGCATCAGGACCGCATAGGGGGACGAATGGCAAAACACGTGTTGGTAATCGGGGCTACGCTGCTGGACACGAAGGGCAAGCCGCTTGCCGGGCTGGAGCCGGGCACGTCGAACCCGAGCGAGATCCGGTCGACGCGGGGCGGCACGGCGCGCAACGTGGCCGTGAATCTGGCCCGGCTGGGAGCCGACGTGGTGTTGATCTCCGCCGTCGGCGACGATCCCACCGGACGGCAATTGTTGATCCAGACGGCCGAGTCTGGCGTGAACCTCGACTACGTCCAGATGCTGCCCCACCAGACGACCGGCTCGTACATCGCTTTGCTGGAGGCCGACGGCTTGCTGTCGGTGGCGCTCGATGACGTCCGGGTCATGGAGGCGATCACCCCCGACTACCTGAACCGCAACCGGGCGCTATTCCGCGACGCGTCGATGGTCATGTTCGACGGCAGCCTGACCGAGGCGGCCATGAAGACCGTCGTCCGCCTGGCGAAGGAGTATGACGTCTTCCTGTGCGCCGATCCTTCCTCCGCCCGCCTGGCCTACAAGCTCCGCCCGTTTCTGGCCGATCTCGATCTGGTGGTACCCAACCAAGTGGAAGAGGCGGAGTTGTGCGAGGTCGATTTTCCCGGCTTCGACCCGACGGCCAGCCTGACCCTGACCCGGCGGCTGCTGAGGGCTGGCGTCGAGACGGTGGTGGTCACCCTGTCGGACTTCGGGCTCGATTACGCCACGGCCGACGAGATGGGCTACATCCCGCCATCCCATTCGAGGTTTGTCGACAGCACCGGCACGGGCGACGCGGTGACGGCGGCGATCATGTTCGGCCTGCTCAACGATCTGCCGGTTGTGGAGGCCATTCGTCTGGGCGCGGCCGCCGCGGCCGTCACCCTGCAAACGGCCGAGACTGTTGTCCCTGACCTGAGCCTGGATATGCTCTACGATCACCTGATTGTCTAGACGAGCTTTCCCACTGTTCCACTGACCTAATGCCTAACTGAGCTCCTGTCTTACTGACCTATTGAATACTGTCACTTTACCCCTATGAGCAACACCCTCGGTATCGTCATCTGCTTCGCCTACGTCTTCTCCATGATCGGCCTGGCCGAGGGGCTGCGCCGCTGGCGCGGTTATGGCTCCGGCTTCACGCGCAAGGTCATCCACATCGGCGTGGGGATGATGAGCTGGTTCATTCCCTTCCTGTTTACCTCACCGTGGCCGTTCGTGTTCGCCTGCGTGGCGTTCATGGTCATCAACCTGATCGACTGGCGGTATGGGCTGATCGGCTCAATGCAGAGCAAGCACCGCAGCAATCTGGGGACGGTCTACTTCCCGTTCGCCGCGGCCGTCGTGGCCCTGGTGTTCTGGCAGCAACCGCCGCTGATGGTGGCCGCGCTGATGCCGCTGACCTGGGGCGACGGCATGGCGCCGGTCATCGGCGCGGCTTACGGCCGCCGCTTCTACCACGTCCATACCAGCACGCGCACGGTGGAAGGGTCGCTGGCTTTCTTCGTGGCCGGGTTCATCTTTACCTGGCTCGCGTTGTGGGTGATGCCCGGTTCGCCGGAGATCACCCCTGTCGGAGCCATCTTGCCGGCGCTGGTCATCATGGCTGTGACGACACTGATTGAGGCGGTATCGATTTGGGGGCTGGACAATCTGGCCGTGACGGCCGCGGCGATCGTTATACTAAAGCTGTGGCCGTTCTAGGGGAAGAGGATCCGCAGATTGCGCCGATTATTGCGCTTACCAGCCCTCGTCGCCGATGAGCGGCACGAAGGCCACCGGCACCAGCATTTCTTCGGTATAGCTCCCCTCGGCGGGGCGGGTGATGAGGATCAGGTTCTGCTGGTGGCGGCTGCGGCCAACGGGGATCACCATGCGCCCGCCAACCGCCAGCTGCTCGCGCAACGATTCGGGCACCGTGGGGCCGCCGGCGGCGACGATGATGCCGTTGTAGGGAGCGTGTTCCGGCCAGCCGCGCGTGCCGTCGCCGTGATGAACAAACACGTTCGCATAGCCTAATCGAGACAGCCGCTCGCGCGCGTAATCGGCCAGCTTGTGATGTCGCTCAACGGTGTAGACCTCGCCGGCAATGCGACTGAGGATGGCCGCCGCGTAGCCGGAGCCGGTGCCGATCTCCAGCACGCGGTCCGCCGGGCGCAATTCCAGCGCGGCGATCATGTAGGCGACAATGTAGGGCTGCGAGATGGTCTGGTTGGCGGGGATGGGCAAAGGCGTGTCGTCGTAGGCATACTGGCGATACGGCTCGAGGACGAATTGCTCGCGCGGCACTTCGCGCATGGCGGCCAGAACGGCCGGGTCGGTTATTTCGCGCCCCGCAATTTGCAGCCTGACCATTTGCTCGCGCCGCGCGGCAAAGGGATCATCCGGTTTTTCGCCCGCGCCGTCCATGACATAGTCATACCACCGCCACTGCCATACGGCAAGAGGCCCAGGTCGCGGGGAGACGAGCGGGTTCCGTATGGTGGAAATCGTTCGCCGCGACCTCGCCCCAACAATGACCTCGTGGCACGGTTCAGGCAACCCAAAGGGGTGTTAGTGACAAACAAGAGGTCACTGTCTCCGATTGCCTAACCCTCTCCATCACCCCACGCGGCCGAAAATTGAATAAGCATGAATTCGGACCATAGGAGAATTAGGCGCGCGGCCGTTTCGGCTTATAATTCTCTGTAGCCTTCATCCAGCGACACAGAAACAGG
>JAACJX010000277.1 GCA_014237545.1 Ardenticatenia bacterium
CGGCCGTCCCGGTTGCCTGACCCCTACACCGCTATACCGCATTCATTTGTTTATGGACAAAAGCCGGTTGATATCGCCTCCGGCACCCTGATGGATCAGCTTTCGCCGGCCGGCCGCGGATTTTAATCCGCGCGACTCATCGCTTGAAGGCCAAAGGGTAATTTTGCGGTTGCTCCAGCGCCCCGAGATCGATGTCGATGTCCAGATCGGGCCAGTAGATCTGGGTGGGTGAAGGAGTTGGGAGCCGGTAGATTTGCTCGACTGTGGCCTGCAGAAAGTCGGGGTAATCGTCGAAAGGCACGAAGTATTCCCGGTCGCCGGCCAGCAGCCAGAAGCCGAGGGAACTGATGCCGGAAACCTCAGCCGTCGAACGGTTCACGCCACAGCCGGCAGTCGAACGCTGAGCAGTTCCCCGGCGCGCAGCGGTTCAATGCCCGCCTCCGGTAAGGTGACCACGGCAAAGGTATTGCCCACGGCGTCGAATAATTCCAGTGTATAGCCGTCTTCAGCGCCTTGTCGGGGATGGGGTTCTACCACAGTGGCCAAATCACCGGCTTGAAGCCCTTTTTCGGGAATGTCGATCGCCAGCGCGACGGTCGTAAAGAGTTCGTATTTCATGTGTTGCTCTCTTATGAGACCGGATACATGGTTATAAATTTGGTTTGACCCGTCTCGTGTTCCGTCATGCAGATAGTGACAACTCGCAAAAATAGCTAGGCGTCGATAAGCTGCTACCAGATTGTAGCGACTGGATATTTTGCGATGAACCCGTCGCGCGTGAGCAGGGTCGCCCCTTCTACCAATGCCTGAGAGATTAGCATCCGGTCGAACGGATCGCGATGATGTTCGGGTAATAGTTGGAGCGTCAATACGTGATCGAGACTCACCGGCAGGATGATCAGGCGATTCACTTTTTGTTGCTCGGCCAGTAGCTCGTCAAGCGCGCGGCGTATTCGCAGTTTGCCGAGCTGCGTTTTCACCTGGATTTCCCAAGCCGCGGCCACGCTGAATATGAGACTATTATCGGGGTCGCGGCAGAGATCGAGGACGGTAGAGGAGAGTTTCTCCGGTTGGCTATCCCACCAGAGAAACGTATGCGTGTCGAACAGTAATTTCACNCGTCGCCGGTCCAGAATAACTCAGGCAGAGGCTCGTCGAAGTCATCGCTGATCCAGATNTCGCCTTGGTGCAGGCCGGGGACGCGCTCGGCGGGGGCGTCTTCGGGCGGCAGAAGGCGGGCAAGAGGCGTTTCGCCCTGGACGACCGTGATTTCATTGCCCTGCGCCACGTAGGCCAGCCATTCGGACAGGCGTGACGCGAGTTCGCGTATATCGACTTTTTCGTTGACCATTTCATCGCCTCCGACTGTATGATCGTAGTATAACGCAAACGGCCGCTTGTGGCCGCAATCCGCCGGAGCGCGCTACCGCCCCGCCACAATCCCAATCTTCTCCTCCGTCAACCCATACAACTCATACACCAGCCCATCGATCTGCTGGTCGGCGAACAGGAGTTTGCTTGGCGTCGATTTGCCGCTGGAGCATGGTCTTGACCTGCGGGTTGGCCTCGGCCGCGTGGCGCTTATGGAGATCGAGCATCCGCTCCACTAACCCCACCATCCGCGCGTGGCGGGCGGCGTCGGTTGGTGTCGGCGGCGAAGCGTTCNATCAGGCGTTCGATTTCGATTGGGAATGACATATCAAGTTACGAGTGACGAGTTACGAGNGACGAGTTGCCGGTGGACACGGGTTTGGGGCTTATTATAACGTCGTTCCTTAAGCGGCGAGTTACGGGCCACATAGGAAATACGAAATACGAGATACGAGATACGGCCGGGCCCGTAGAGCGATTTGCCAAATCGCGCCACAGGCATCCTACCGCGCCGGGCGGCCGGCAAACGCCACGAAGAGAATTAGGAATTACGAATTAGAATTACGAATGAAGAACGGCCGCGGCTGGGGTGACCTTGGTGACCTCGGTGACCTTTGTGGTATGAGGGGCGGCGTCGTGGCATTTGTGGCATTTGTGGCATTTGTGGCATCACAAAACCGGATGACGATTGCGCCATTAGTGCCATTCGATCCATTAGTGCCGTTTAAAAGATGGGTGCCCGTAGCGGCGTTAGTGACGTTAGCGGCGTTAGCGGCGTTTGTATGTTGAGTGCTTATCGGATTGCGTGAGAAACCTGAATGTTCTTCTCGCCGAAGGCCTTGATTCTTTACCGATCAGATATCTTTATATCAATTATATAAATAGAGAATGGTTGATATTACTTTCTTCTATTGATCCATCGATACNGATGCTGGGCATAGCGGCGTATGATTTGGAATTCAACCCCTCACATTCATAACGCCACTAACGCCGCTAACGCCGCTAACGCCGCTATGACTCCAGGCAGTCGTTTGCTTCACCAACTTCACTCACCTAACAAACGGCACTAATGGATCAAACGGCACTAATGGCACCCAAATTACTAATGCCACAGATGCCACAAATGCCACAAATGCCACACCTGGAGATTAACCACGAATCAGAAAACAGGAACAGCCGCGCCGTCTGAGCCGTTTGACCTTGCCGGAAAACCAATCCACTCAAAAATATAAGGTCACCGACGTCACCGAGGTCACCGAGGTCACCCAGCCAAAGACGGCATGTCAAGTCCTGAAATAGGTTGACGTCAAGTTACTGAACACTGATAAGAAAATCAAGCAAAATGTACATCCGCTGGAACACGATAATCCAAGGCCAAATGCGGCCGGTCATAGTTGTAAAGAGCGATGGCTTGGGAGGTCGACGCCGTCATCTGTTCCAGGTCAACGAACGGGTCGTCCAGGCCATACTCCAGCTTCAAGATACCGTTCATGCGTTCAGCCAAGGCATTTTCGTAGCAGTTGCCAACCTCGCCCATGCTAGAGCGGATGTGGTGCTCGGCCAAGCAGTCGCGGTAGGCGTAGGCCGTGTATTGCACGCCATGGTCACTGTGGTGAACGAGGCCGGCCAGCGAGCCCGGGGGCTGCGGCAAAGCGTGGTTGAGGGCGCGCAGACAGCCCTCAACGGCCAAGGAAAGAGAGAGGTCAAAGCCGACGATGAAGCGCGAAAAGGCATCGGTCAGGAGGGCGAGGTAAGCAAAGCCCCTCTCAAGTCTCAGGTAAGTGATATCGCCTACCCACAGTTGGCGCGGCCCGGTCACTCTCAGTTCGGGCAGCAAGTTAGGACAGCGCCAGAGGCCGGAGCGCGTCGTTTTCGTCCGGCGTCTCTTAGGCGACACCAGCAGGTCATGGCGGCGGAGCAGGTCAAAAAGCGCGTCGCGGCCCAGGGCAATCCCCCTGGCGGCCAACTGGTCGTGCACTTTGGCCAGCAACTTGCGCGTGCCCATCCGCGGGTGGTGGTAGCGAATCGCGTGAATCATCTCCAGGATCACAGCCTCCTCGCCCGCTCGGCGCCGCAGCGTCCGTGCCTGTTGCTGGTGGGCCTGGCGACTGATACCGAAGCGTTGCAGAAAGTCCTGTTTGCGAAGACCATGGGCTTGTCTCAACGGGTGCTCGAAGCAGGCTTGGAGGATGGCGGTGCGCCGTTTTTTTTGACCTCCATCCCCAACAATTTCTCGGCTTCGGCCAACGAAGACTCCAGCACGATCTTCTCCAGGGTCAATTGCGCCACGGCTGTTTCCAGCTCCCGCACTCGCGCCTCAACTGCTTTCTGCCGCTCGCGCTCATCGCCGCGCTGGATGATGACTAACTCGTGGCGCAACCCGGCGTGGGCGTACTTCTTGACCCAACCCTCAATTGTCCCGTTACCGGTAATGCCGTACTTCCCTCGTAAGGAGGCTACACTTTGACCGTCCTCATACTCGCTGACGACCTGTCGCTTGAACGCCTCGCTGTATCGTTTCATTACTCGTTTTTGCATCAGACTTATCCTTGCTTTTTTGCCGCTTGTAGGATACCTGATGTCAATCATATTTAGGACGGGTCACGGAATGCTGAGCAGTGGAAACTGTTAACTGGATACTCGCTTACCAACCCATCGATCCCGGCTCGCCCTTGAAGGGGCCGACCACGTCATCTGTTATC
>JAACJX010000427.1 GCA_014237545.1 Ardenticatenia bacterium
GTTATAGGCGGCCGTCAGCCACTCGCAGACGACATAGTCGACATCACAGATCTCGCCCGCCACCAGGTAGCCGCCACCCTGCCGCGGGCCGATGCTCCACGACGAGTTGGGGAGGTCGGGATCATTGCCGAAGCGGGTCACCACCTTGCCTTCGTCGCCGAAGGAAGGATCGGGGGTGCCATCGGGCAAAAACCGGGCCACGCCAAACGCGCCGGGATAGCCGTCGACCCAGCCCGAAATGACCACCTTGCCGTCGGGGTCCAACAGCGCGGCCGTTACGATATCGCCGTTTTCCGTAAACTTGAAGCGGGCCACCCCGCCGCTCCCCCACGACAGGTCGAGCGCGCCGGGGTTGGCCCCCGCCCGGCCGATAAGCAGCGCCAGGGNCAGCGCCCCCACAATTGCGAACAGAANCGCGACTGACTTTTTCATCGAGATCCTCCAGGTATGGATAGGTGGTGGCCGCCGCAAGAAGCGACGGGAATCAGGCCGGAGGCAATGGCCGGCCGNNAAACCGTGACATAATNCTCTACNTTGTTTGGGTGGTGNTAATTTCCCAAACTGGCACGAGATNTACTGCCCCGAAACNCGNCTCGCNGACGCTTGTGCGCAAGTNCGCGTTTTAACGGGNGTCGGAGCANANCTCCTNGTTCTATTAAAGCAGAAATCCACTCAAANTNAGGTGGAATTTTGCCACCATTCGACTANCCGGTTTACCATNGGGCNATTGACCAGTTGTTGCCAACCGAGAGGAGAGGAAGGACATGGCATCTTCNTCCGCCGGAGAAGAGTTCGGCGANCTGTTGGGTCGCCACCTGGCCGAAACNCACACCAGCGTCCGGCGGCTGGAACGTCTGAGCGGCGTGTCGCGCCGCACGATGGANAATTGGCTCCATGGGCCNGTGCGCCGCCCGNGNCATTGGGAGCCNGTGTTGCGCGTGGCCCAAGCCCTNCACCTGTCNGCCNCCCAGACCGACGCCCTGCTGCGCGCCGCCGGGCTGCCGGCNCTGTCGGTTCTGCGCGCTGCCAATCCGTCCCGCGCCCAATTGGACCTNCTGGTACGNTGGGTCGCGNCCCAATCNCCNGCCCCCAACCGCTCGAGNANCCTGCCCGTACANCTCACATCCTTCGTCGGCCGCANCGNNGAGCTGGCCGACTTGCTCGCGACGCTGGACTCGCCNGCCGCGCACCTNGNGACGCTNACCGGCGAAGGCGGCAGCGGCAAGACCCGNTTGGCGCNCCAGTCGGCCGAGGCGCTCCGGCCCACCTTCTCGGGCGGNGTGTGGCTGGTGGAACTAGACGCTGTGGACGACCCGGCCCTGGTTCCCTCGGCCGTGGCCTCGGCGCTGGGGCTGGTAGAGGACAAATCCCGGCCGCTGCTCGACTCGCTGGTCGATTTCCTNGCCGGTCGCCGGTCCATGCTGGTGCTGGACAACTGCGAGCGTCTGATTGAAGCGGTAGCGAGGGTGGCCGGACGGCTCCTGCGCCGCTGTCCCCACCTGCTTATTCTGGCCACCAGTCGCGAGCGGCTGGGCGTGCCCGGTGAGGNGTTGTGGCCGGTTCCGGCAATGACCTTGCCCCCGCCCGACATAACCGATCCGGAGCAGCTGGCCGGCTACGACGCCGTGCGCCTGTTCGTCGAGCGCGCGGCGGCGGCGTTGCCCGGCTTTGCCCTGTCCCCCGACAACGCGGCGGCCGTGGTCCAGGTATGCCGCCGGCTTGATGGCATCCCCCTGGCGCTGGAGCTGGCGGCGGCCCGCGTGCGGCTGCTGCGGGTTGAGCAAATTGCCGACCGGCTCGACGACCGCTTCGCCCTGCTTGTCGGCGGCAGCCGCGCCGCCTCGCCCCGCCAGCAAACCCTGCGCGCCCTCATCGATTGNANCCATGACCAACTCTCGCTGCCCGAAAAGCGCTTGCTGCGGCGGTTGTCAGTATTCGCCGGCGGCTTCACGATGGCCGCCGCCGAAGCGATTGGTGACCTGGAAGGCGTCGGCGGTATCTTCGATACGCTGGAGAAGCTGGCCGACAAGTCGCTCGTGGCCGGCGGCCGCGCGGCCGGTCGCGAGGCCCGCTACAGCCTGCACGAGACGATTCGACATTACAGCCGCGAGAATCTGCGCGAAGCGGGCGAGATGGCGGACATGCAGGAGCGCCACGCGGCCTACTACGTCGGTTTGCTGGAAGACGCGCTGCCGCGCACCGACTACGACGACCGCTGGTTCGATCAGTTGGCATGGCTGGAAGCGGAATATGGCAACTGGAACGCCGTGCTCAGCCGCGCCCTGGACGCGAACGACGTCGACCCGGCGTGGGGCGTGCGCGTGGCCGCCCTCCTGGCCCCGTTCTGGCTCATGCACGGCCGCCTCATCGAGGGGCGGCGGCGGATGGAGGCGGCCCAGGCCCGAGCCGGCGCCGCACCACCGGCCGCCCGAGCCGCCCTCACGTTGTGGATGGCGACGCTGATGACCCGCGAGTGGGATCCGCAGGGGAAGGTTTTGGCCGCGCGCGGGGTGGCGCTCTTTCGCGAGCTCGACGATCCCACCGGCACGGCCTGGGGGTTGATCGCCCTGAGCCTGAGCGACCTCAACGCGCGCGAGGCGGCGCTCAGTTACCTGGACGAGGCGTTAGCACTGGCCGGGTCGGCCGGTGATGATNGCCTGCAGATGGGCGCCCACTACGTGTTGGCGCGGCTGGCGCTGCGCGCGGGCTTGTTCGATGACGCCACCCACCATGGCGAGCGGGCACTGTCGCTGGCTCGCGCAACCGGGAACCGACTGCGGGAGCCGTACCTGCTCCGCATTCTGGGCGTCATCGCTTCGTGGGACGACGACAGCCCGCGGGCGACAGAGCGCTTTGAAGAGGCCCTGGCCCTGGCCCAGGAATTGAACGTGCAGGGTTGGGTGCAGGCTCACATCCTGAACTCTATGGGCGAGGACGCCCGCCGCCGCGGCGACTATGACCGCGCGCTGGATCATTACCGTGGGGCATTAGAAGTGGCCACGCGCATCGGCGACCGCTTCCTGATCATGGGCGAGCAGCTCAACATCGGGTTGGTGCTGGCCCGGGCCGGTGACGAGGCCGAGGGCGAGGCCCTGCTCAGGCAAGACCTGCGCGATCGCACTCTCGCCGGGGTCATCGACGGCAACACGGTCTGGAACCTGTGGGGGCTGGCCGTGGCGGCCGCGCGCCGCGGCGCGCCGGAGCGGGCCGCGCGGCTCTATGGCGGGGCCGTCAGATTGTACGAGTCGACGGGCTTTCCGGTTGCGCCGGGAGACCGGCAAGCATTTGAGGCCGACATTGCCGCCGTGCGGGCGACCATGGGTGAACCGGCTTTCGCCGCGGCGTGGACCGGCGGTAGGGCCCTGATACGGGATGAATTGTTCGCTTTCGCCCTGGCGAACGATCACTGAACCGGCAATGAGCCAAGACAGAAATAACTGCCCCATTCAGTCATCGAGCAGTCATTCCTGTCCTCGCTTTCCCGCACTACCCTTTCTCAGCCGCCGCCAGGTGACACCCTACGGTGTCGAGGCGGGCGGCTCGACCGGCGGCTCCGGCGCGGGCGGGGGCACGGGGGCAACCGGCGGCACAGGCGTTGGAGGCAGGTCGGCCGAGGCCGGCGGCACGGGCGTCACCGGCGGCATGGTGGCCTTTGCTTCAACTGGCGGCGCGGCCGCGGGTTTATCCGCGACCACCGGGGCGGGCGTCGCCCCCTTGCGGCCTCTCAGGTAGCCGCCCTGGAAGATGAACCCCAGGACCAGCAAGCCTAGCAGGATCAGCGTGTACAGGGTCGTGTTGCGCTGCAAATCGAACAACAGCACCAGCCCGCGCAGGATCAACAGCGCGCCGACCAGGTCGGCCAGCAGCACCATGCCCCAGTCGCGCGAGCC
>JAACJX010000224.1 GCA_014237545.1 Ardenticatenia bacterium
AGCTTCACCAGTCGCGTCGTCTTCGTGCCCTCTTCCAGCGGCAGCGCAGCGCCGTCGGCCGACACCAGCCGCCGGTCGGTGACAAGACTCACCGGCCCGGCAGTCGCCAGGGCCACCGCCGCCGCCCTGCGGGCCGCCAGGGCTTTCGCTTTGGCGTTGGCCTTCAGCGGCTCGGGAGCCCACCCGACTTTCAGGCGGCGCGCATACCCATCCTCGAGAAGCAAGACGATCTCCTCGCTGGGCGCCATAGCCAGCGCGGCCGTCACGCGGTCGAACGCCTCGTCGCGGCCGGGGTTGAGCGCCTGGATGCCCGTCAGGGGAATCCGGGAGAGGGGCCAGCGCGCGCCGCGGCCGCTCTCGGTGACGATAACAACGTCCATGTCGCGCGCCACGCCCTGGGCCAGCACCGGCACGCCGGGCGGCGGGTTGTCGAAAGATAGCGGCACCGGGGCTTCAATGGCCGGCCGCAGCGAATCAAGCGGATAGGCGCGGGCGAAGCCGGTGGAAGTGACCAGCAACAGGCGCTCCTGCTCGCGGGCTGTTGACCAATCGGCCACCGCGACAACAGTCTCCCGCGCCGCGAAGCGGTGGATATTCTCGATATCCAGTCCGGCCTCTCGCAAGTCCGCCAGTTGCCGCGCCGTTATCAGGAAGAACCGATAGCGGGACGTGATCAGGAGCAGCTGGTGATCAGGGGAAACGCGAAGAGCGGAGATAAAGGGCAAGGTGGATAGATTGCTTACATCAGGCTCTTCGTCACTCGTCGCGATGAGCTCTGCCCGCACGTTCTCGCCGGTCGTGGCCTGGCTCAAGAGCACAAGCATCCGCCCCTGCGCCACTTGTCCGTTGCTCCCCTGCTCTCCCTTTTCATCCAGCGCGATCCGCCGCTGCAACAGCTCCAGATTCACCGGTTTGACCTGGAGTCGGCCGCCGGTGGCGGCCGGCAACCCGGCAAAGTCGGCTGGAGTATGGGCGGGCAAATCGATCTCGCCTCGTTNCAGACGGTGGCCGATNACGCCCAGGCCNGCGGTGACGCTGCTGAAAGTGTCGATGCTGCGCACCTTGGCCTCGCCGAAGTGGCGGCCAAGCATCTCGTAAAAGACGGGGATAAGAGCCGAGCCGCCGGTGCGCACAACAATGTCGATCTGCTCCGGCCGCAAGCCGGATCGGTTGACCGTATCGAGCAGGTGTTGTTCGATGGCCCGCGTCTCGCCGCGAATGAGACCCTCAAACTCGCCGCGGGTGACGAACTCGCGCACGCCGAAGCCGGGGCCGTCGAGGGCGATCTCGGCTCCGCGCTTCTCGGAGAGCGCGCGCTTGGCCCCCTCGACAATATCGAACATCTTCAGGCCATAATTGCCGGATACCAGGGCCAGGAGCGCTTCGATCTGGTATTTGCGTTGGGCGGTCTGGGCGATCTCGCGCAGGATTTGCTTGTTCTCGGCCGATTGCAACTGCAGGATCGTCTGCCAATCGGCGAAGGAGTCATAGATCCATTGCGGCACGGTCAACGCCTTATGGCGTGGGCCATACAGGCTGCCCTCGCCGAAGTGGCGCGGCAACTTGGCGCGGACAAGCTTCTGGTCAAACACGTCGCCGGCCACCGGGATGCCGCCCGTGGCCAGGACGCGCGGCTGCCCCTCGCCCAGGCGCATGACGGTGATGTCGAGCGTGCCGCCGCCGAAGTCGAACACCAGCACGTTCTCCGGCCGGTTCAATTGCAGGGAGTAGCTGTAGGCGGCGGCCACCGGCTCATATTGGAAGTAAACCATCTCGTAGCCGGCGCGGAAGGCGGCGTGGAGCAGGCGGGCCTGTGCTAGCCGGTCGCCTGCCTCGTCGCTGGCAAAGTGGACAGGGCGGCCGAGCACCACGCGCCGGATGTCTTGCCCCAGCAGCCGCTCGGCGCGGGCTCGCGTGACGGTCAGATAGAGGGCGATGAGGTCTTCGAGCGAGTAGTAGAACTGGCCGATGACCGTGCCGGGGTAGTTGACGTCGCGCAGGCCGGTCTTGATGGACAGGAAGAGGCGGCCAGGCGACAGGGCGTCGGCATAGACGTACACGTCGGTGACGTAATAGACCAGGTCGGCGATGACCTCCAGCTCGCCCACCCAGATTTTCTGCATGCGCACCGGGCGGCCGATGTTGTGCTCGAAATAGAGGTCAACAGCGGCGCGGCCGATGGTGACGGCCTGCTCGTTGGTGATATAGAGCGCCGTGCGGGCCACGCGCGGATTGGGGGCCGATGGGTCAATGGGCAGAACGTTCACGTCGCGGCCGTCGTAGGCCGCGATGCCACTATTGGTCGTGCCGAAGTCCATGCCGATGATCATGAGAAGAGCCCACCGAGTGACGGTNAGGAAGAGAAGATATTATCCGCAGATTGCGCAGATTGCGCAGATTTTTGAGCTAGATTTCAAAAAAAGTAGATTGCGCTGACGNACCAAGCAATCTGGCCACGGCTTTATTCAGACCAGACAGATTTTTCCGGTATTCGTTTCATCCGTGTAAATTCGTGGCCCATTATTCTTCTTCAAATACGACCTGACCGTTAAACACCGTCAGCCACGGCGACGCGGACGGGATGTCGTCCGGGGCGATGTCGAACAGGTTCCGCGACAGCACGACCAGGTCGGCGTACTTGCCGGGGACGATGGAGCCNAAGCGGTCGGCCTTGCCGGAGAGGCGCGCCGGGCCCAGCGTATACCCCTCGATGGCCTCGGCCACGGTCAGACGCTCCTGCGGATACCAGCCGCCGGCCGGCTGCCCGCCCTCGTCCTGCCGCGTGACGGCGGCATAGATGCCCAGCAGCGGGTCGAGCGGCGCGACCGGCGCGTCGGAGCCGAAGGCCAGCGCCGTGCCCCGGTCGAGCAGCGAGCGGAAGGCGTAGGCATAGCGGCCGCGTTGGCCCCAGACGCGATCGGCCGTGCGCCAATCGCTCTGTAGGTGAATGGGCTGGACGGAAGCGACGATGCCGTGTGCCGCCAGCCGCTCGAGGTCGGCCGGATGAATCACCTGAACGTGCTCGATGCGCTGCGGCATGGGCAGATGGGTCGTCTGNCCGCGCGTCGTCTGCCACTCGGCCATCACGTCGAGCACCTCGCGCACGGCCCGGTCGCCGATGGCGTGGACGGAGACGGGGAAACCCGCCTCGGCCGCGCCGGTGATCAGCGCCCACAATTCGTCCGAAGGGGTGACAACGATGCCGGTGTTCCCCGGCTGCCCCTCGTATGACTCGAGCATGTGAGCCGTGCCCGACCCCATCGCACCGTCGGCGAAGGCCTTCAAATGGCCCAACCACAGGGTATCGTCGCCAAAGCCGGGCCGGAGTCCNAGCNTGGCNACCTCGCCCAGAAAATCGCCGGCTACGTTNCAATGCACTCGCAGCCGCAGCTTCCCATCGCGCCGCAGCGTTTGGAAAAGGCGCANGCTCTGCGCCCCCTCGCGCTCCACGCGCTGGTCATGGATNCCAGTCAGCCCCAGGCGATGGGCCTCGGCGATGGTCTCGTCCAGCCAGTCGAGCAGCGCCGTCTCGTCCGGTTGGGGCACGTGGCGTTCGATGAGACCGATGGCGTTCCACTCGCTGAAGAGGCCGGTCGGCCGGCCGTCGGCGTAGCGGCCGATGTGGGCTTCGGCCGGGTCGGGCGTGTCGGCTGTCACGCCGGCCGNNTCCATCGCCCGNCTGTTGGCCCACCAGGTGTGCATATCCATGCGCGACAGGACGACNGGGTTGNGCGGGCTGAGGTCATCAATGAGCGCCGCCGNCGGCTCAANGCCCCACCGGTTGCTGTCCCAGCCCCAGCCNATNACCCACTCNCCGGGCGCGGCCGCGGCGACGGCGGCNGCCACNCGCTCGCGCACNGCGACGAGATCGGTCAGNCCGAAGAGGCTGACCTGCTTCCGCCGTATGGCGTANTGCAGGAAATGNACGTGGGCNTCNGTCAGGCCGGGCAGGACGAGCCGCCCGCCGCANTCGANCATNCGNGTNNCCGGCCCNGCCAGCGCNNGAANNTCGGCNNCNTCGCCCACGGCCAGGATGCGGCCNTNGCGNCAGGCCACNGCGNNAGCCCACGGNNGGGCCGNGTNNNGCGTGTANANACTTGCCCATTGGTCAATATCAAATCTGCGCCCATACCATTTTCCTCAACTATCTGCCGCCTCATCAATTACAAATAGACTAATGAAGAGGATGCGCCACTTGCTACTTGCTACTTGCCAAGTGCTCCTTACCCCTCTCAACCACCCCGCGCATCACGGCCGGATCGGGCCGGCGACCGGTCAGCACCTCGAACGCCTCGGCCGCCTGGCCCACGAGCATGCCCAGGCCGTTGGCGGCGCGGCGACCGGCGGCACGCGCCTGCGCCATGAACCGCGTCTCGGCCGGGTTATAGACCAGATCATAGATGAACGCGCCGGGCGGGAAGGGCGCGCCGTCGGGCCACGGGGAAAGTTCCGAGCGTTCCCCCGACATGCCGAGTGGCGTCGCGTTGACGATCACCGGCTCGTCGAGCTGGGCGGCGACGCGCGGCGCGTCGTCGAGCCGCCCGACCGCTATGTCGGCCGCGCTGGGAAAGGCCGGCTTTAATTCCGCAGCCAGTCGCTGGGCCTGCTCCAGCCGGCGGGCCAGGACCGACACGCGGCCGCCGCGGCGCAACAGCGCATAGACCACTGCCCGCGCCGAACCGCCCGCGCCCAATACCAGACAATCGCGCCCGTAGAGCGCCAGCCGGTGACTCTCCAGATCAGCGAGAAAGCCCGACCAATCGGTGTTGAAGCCCGTCAGGCGGCCGTCACCGATGACGATGGTGTTGACCGCGCCGATGACCCGCGCCGCCGGGAAGACGGCGTCGAGATGGGGCATCACCGCCTCCTTGTGCGGCACGGTCACATTGACGCCGCGATAGCCGAGCGCCACCAACCCGCGCAGCGCGTCGGGCAGGCGCTCCGGCGAGACCGGCAGCGGCACGTAGACCACGTTGAGACCCAGCGCGGCCGCGGCGGCGTTGTGCATGGCCGGGCTGTAGCTATGGGCCACCGGATAGCCGATCAGCCCGATGAGTCGCGTGTTACCATCGATCATAGGTCGTTCTGGGGCGGGTCGAAATAGGGGATCGGCGCGTCGCCGCGCAACTGCCGGAAGACGAACGGGGTGCGCAGGTGATGGCCGGGCGAGAGCGGCGGCAGTTCATCCTCGCCGAAGTAGGCGGCGGCCGAGACCTCCGGCGACGGTCGCGGTTCGGGATCGTCGGCGGCAATCAGAAAGACGGCGTGGTAGAAGTGTATTTTCTTCGCGCTATGCCACAGGCGCGAATCGAA
>JAACJX010000122.1 GCA_014237545.1 Ardenticatenia bacterium
ATCAATGCCCGAAAGTTGCGGGAGACGGCCGATTGGCCGCAGGCCGACGGCACAGTGACGTCGGCCGAGGTTGTCGAGGTGGAACGCCGCGGCCGCTCGATCACTTACATCGTTTCGCCGGTCATCACCTATAGCTACTGGGTGGATGGCCAGTTGTTCTTCAACGACGTCGTCGTGCTCGACCGGCTGCCGGACCAGGCCGACAGCGCCCCCGGCCGTCGCATCCTCGCGACGTACCCCGAAGGCACGCCGGTTCGCGTTTTTTATAACCCCGCGGACCCGCAGGAGAGTTTCCTGGAGCGGGAGCCGCGCAACTGGCCCTTGCAGTCGGGGGCGATCCTCATCGGGTTGGGCGTGGTCATTCTGGTGGCGCGCCGGCTGCTGCGCGGCTGGGCGCGCAACGGCGACGAACCAGAGCCCCCGGCCGGGTAGGGGGCCGGTCAGGGCGCTCGGCGGAAGACGGCCAGAGCCCATATCGCCGTCACGGATAAAGAAAAGGCACACTCGACCAGCTGNCGAGTGTGCCTTTTGCGATGGAGGAGGACACATCGGGCTTGCCGGGGCAAGCCCGTCGGGGTGGACGTGGTTGGTTACGGCTGCGGGAATTCCGGCAGCGGTTGGTTCGTCTGCGGCGGGCTGGCCGGTCGCTCGCCCAACGTCAGGGGGAGCGTNTGCGGNTGGCCGTCGCGNAGGATGGTCAGGGTCACGGTNTGGCCGACCTGGGTCTGCTGCACAATGTANNCNNGCAGGTCGTCGAACTCGAGTACCATCACGGTATCGATNCCGGTGATGATGTCGGCCCCGCTGTTCGTCTCCAGGTTCAGGCCGCGCAGGCCGGCCGCCGCCGCCGGGCCGCCCGCGGTCACTTCGCTGACGAGCACGCCGCGCGTGTCCCGCGGCAGGCCGAGCTCCTCGGCCGCGTCGGGTGTCAGCGTGCCGCCGGCAATGCCGAGCCACGGATAGCTGACCGCGCCGCTCTCGCGCAACTGGCCGATGATGACCTTGACNACGTTCGACGGCACGGCGAAGCCGACGCCGCTGTTGGCGCGGACCGGCGACTCGATAGCCGTGTTGACGCCGATCACCTCGCCTGACATGGTCAGCAGCGGGCCGCCGGAGTTGCCGGGGTTGATGGCCGCGTCGGTCTGGATGACGTCGGGAATCTGGTAGTTAGCGCTCAGGCCCAGTTCGTCGACGGGCATCGACCGGTTCAGGCCGCTGACGATGCCGGTGGTCAGCGAGTTCGAAAGGCCAAACGGCGCGCCGATGGCGATGACCGACTGGCCGACGTCCAACCCGTTCGAGTCGCCCAGCGGCAAGGCTGTCAGCTCGCCCGGTAGGGCGTCAACCTTCAGCAGGGCGATGTCGCTCTGCGAGTCCGTGCCGACGAGTTCGGCCGTCTTCACGTCGCCGTCGTGGAAGACGACCGTGATTTCGCCGCCTTCCTCGATGACGTGGTTATTGGTCACGATGTAGCCGTCGGCGTCGACAATGAAGCCGGAGCCGCTGCCGGTGGTCATNTAGATCGTCACCACNCCGGGGTTGACCCGGTTATANAGGTCGATCAGCAGCTCTTCCTCGGTGGATGGCGCGACCGGCACGGGCTGGATCAGCTCGGGCTGCGTGTCTTGAACCGGTGCGTCCGTCGCCTCTGGTTGGGTTTGCGATACTTCCTGCACGACGGCCTCGGCCTGGGCGGCGACAGTCGGCAGCTGTTGTTCGACCGTGCCGGCCACGTTGCTGGCCACNGTGCCGACGGCCGGCAGCACGGCCGACGCGCTTTCGCCCAGGCTGCATCCCGTCAGCAGCACGGCGACGACGGCGATAAGGGCTACGAANATGGATAAACGCTGTTTCATGATTACTCCTGTTCCTGATACGATGAAAACACTCGCTCTTGGCGACTGAATGCCAAAATTTGTTACTCTCTTGCGATTATTGTCGAGCCGGAAAGCCGGCCGGGCGGGCGGTTGGGGGTGAAATGACGCCCGGCCGGCNCTCCNACTCTGTTCCCTTTTGGGGATTGATCATAGTTTGCGATCGAATCGTAAAAAATGTGTAATGAAAGGGTTAGGGTTACATGAGGGGACAGCCGAATATTGCCACCCGCCAATTGTTGACAGCCTTTCAAGTTGCTCCTTATAATGCGGTGAAATCGCATCCTAATCGCGTTTCCAGGCCCCGAGATTGGCAATGAATGGCGCTATCGCGATCCACTCAGCAATCCATTTATCAACGTCAGTCGCAACCCGGGCCTGCGTGCCCGGCCAAGGAGAAAGTCATGAACAGTTCGTGGAATCGTNTCGCTGTNCTGCGCGCGGCCGCCTTGCTGGCCNTGCTCCTNGCGGNGGTGCTGCTCACNGTGGCCGTTCGCGCCGCGCCGGAAGCGCCCCAGATCGTCGGTGGGCAGGAAGCAGACCCCGGCGAGTGGCCGTGGCAGGTGGCNCTGGTTCGAAANGGCGACTCGCCCTTTAACGGCCAGTTTTGCGGTGGGTCGATCATCGATCGCAATTGGGTATTGACCGCCGCCCATTGCGTCGATACGTCCGCGCCGGGCGATCTGGATATCATCGCCGGCATTCACGATCTAAGGGTGCCCGATCCCAACATTGCCCGCGTGGCCATCAGCCAGATCATCGTCCATCCCGGCTGGAACGACGCGACGAAGGACAACGACATTGCCCTGCTGAAGCTGGCGTCGGCCGTTCCGGCCCGCGCCGGCAGCGGCACAACACTACCCATCGTCTTCGCCAATCTGGCCCCATCTTTCATCGGCAACCTGACCGGCACGATCTCGACCGTGACCGGCTGGGGCAACCGCGACCCCAATGGTAACGACTTCCCCGACCGCCTCTATGAGGTCCAGGTGCCGATTATCTCCAATGTCGAGTGCGGCGGCAGCTACAGTAATCTGACCGACAACATGCTCTGCGCCGGCTACCCGCAAGGCGGTAAGGACTCCTGCCAGGGCGATAGCGGCGGCCCGCTGGTGATCTATGACAACTCGGCCAAGAAGTGGGTGCAGGTTGGCATTGTCAGCTTCGGCGTCGGTTGCGCCCAGCCCGACTTCCCCGGCGTCTATGCCCGCCTCTCGCGCTATGCGAGCTGGATCAATTCGTATGTTAATGAGCCTACTTCATCTAATAAAGTCATTGGTTCGTTGATAACCCGTTCTATTCCACCGCCACCTCTAGCGGCACTCTTGGATAATGGTGATTTCGAGAAGGGAGTTGGACAAGGATGGTCAGAGAGTTCCTCCAATGGTTATGAACTTATTACATCCGATTTTCAGCCTAATGATGCTGTATCACCTCACAGCGGCCAATGGGCGGCCTGGCTTGGTGGGTTGCCGAATGAAAGATCAGTTATCGGCCAGAATGTAACTGTTCAATCTGGCAAGACGGAGCTCACATTCTATTACTGGATTGGCTCGGAAGACGTTTGCGGTTACGACTTCGCCAACGTCGTAGTTAAGGGAAATATCCTGAAGAGCTATGATTTGTGTGGCAACACAAATACTGGTGCGTGGCAGCGTGGCACGGCCAACCTGANCGCTTATGTGGGGCAACAGGTGCCGGTCGAGTTTATCGTAGAGACTGACGATTCTGGCAATAGTAATTTTTTCCTCGACGACGTATCTTTGTGGTCGGTTCTCACACCAGTAGAACCTGAGCCATCCGGCCGTGGCCCGAGCGACGGCGCGGCCGCCGGCAAGCCATAAGTCGCAAGTAGGGCTGNTCGCTGCGAGGAAACTCCCGGATAACCACCGGGCCAAGGCGGCCGGCAGCCGGCAATCCTACCTAAAACGAAGAGTCTCCCGAACGGGTGTCCGGGAGACTCTTCACTGTTTGAGCACGAGGAATGATANGGTNATTATAGATCGATCNCCCGGTGATGCGCGACGGGGTTCACCCCCAAATTTCCCTAAATAGAATACGTAATTGTGCTACGATAATATGCACTACCGCGCCCATACCGCCCGGATCGGCAGGACCATCACATAGTCAGGCGGACGGAGGAATGGAACGCGGGTGACTAGGATTTCCCTGATCATCGCCGATAAATATGACGTTTGTGGCCGGCTAAGGGAACCCTGCCTCGGGAAGGACCCAGACGCTCCACCCCACAATCGGCTTTTACATCCGCGTTCTATTATCCTGAACGCGATTGTCCTACCCGGATTGGCGGCCGCCGGCCGGTTATTCGGGCGTGTCGTTGTAAGCCAGGTCGTAGATCATGTACGCCTTGGCCAGCAACGACGACTTGCGCAGGGTGGGCGCCCGGTCGTCGATCTCCTTCAACCCCAACTTTTCGTAGACGTGGCTCACGTGGTTTTCCACCGTCTTGGCCGAGATGCCCAGCGCCGCGGCGATGCCGGCCGTGGTCTGCGAGAAGGCTAGCCGCAACGCCACTTCCCGTTCGCGCTCCGACAGCGTGGACAGCAGCATCACCGCCATATCGACCCACGGCCGTTCCTCCGGGGAGAGGCGCTTGAGGATTTCCTCGGTCAGCCGGGGGCGACTCTCGGCCGAAATGCCGTCGAGGATGACGTGACCGGCGGTCGTGTCGCGCAACGCGTCCAGCAGCCGTTCGGGGCGCACGCCCTTGAACAGATAGGCGATGCCGCGCACGCCGTCGCGCACCAGTTCCCAGATCTCGCCGCCGCGGTCTTCGTGGGCCGAGAAGACGACCACGCCCATCTGCGGCTTCAGATCTTTCAGTTGGCGCACCAGTTGTATGCCGACGCTGCGCTCGATGTTGGCCCTGGCTTGCGGGGCGGCGGGGATGACAATATCGACGACGGCCGCCGTGGGCCTGACCCGCTGGGCAATGGCAAAGGCCGTGTCCTCGTCGCCCGCCTCATGGACCACGTAGCCGTGGTTAGATAAATACAGGTTGATGCCGTAGCGATTGAACGCATCGTCATCAACGATGAGAACTTCGGGAATACCGCCTATATTCTGGACGTCCACGCTCCTTNCCCTCCAACCCACTACGGCCTGCGACTCCATCCATTATACAATAGATCGCCGCCGTTGGATCGTTTCCCGATCCCGAGTAAGGGTATTCCCAAAATGCTCTTGGGATTGGCCNGCANGNACGTGCAGAGCGCTAAGGAGCGTGGANCGCGCCGAGGTAGCCATTATCAAAAAGGTCTATCCACANTNGTTTAACGAGCTATTTCATCGCCCACGTGTCAGGTCTGAGACGGCTCGATCTGCCCCGGCTTATATCCCCAATTCTGGATATCTCTACGACAAAAGGCCATATCTGGCGCTAGACCAAATGTTCTGCTGATGCTACAATGTACCTNCAATCGCGGTCACATCCCACCAATAGGAGAACGCAATGAAAATCGTTACCAAGTACCCCGACGGAATGTTTAGCTGGGTGGATTTAAACACGACCGACCTCGCCGGCGCCCACGCTTTCTACTCCGGACTGTTCGGCTGGGAAGTGGACAACCAGCCGCTGCCGGGCGGCTCGAGCTACACCAACTTCCGGATCGACGGTTACACCGTGGCGGGGGCGGGAGAGCTGATGCCCGAGATGAAGGCGGCCGGCGCGCCGTCGGTGTGGACTTCCTATGTGAACCACAGCGACATCGACGCCGTGGCCGCCCGCGCGGCCGATGCCGGCGGCAACGTGTTCCTGCCGCCGATGGATGTGATGGACGTCGGCCGCATGGCGCTGATCCAGGACCCAACCGGCGCGCCGTTCGGCCTCTGGCAGCCGGCCCGCCACATCGGCGCGCAGGTGGTCAACCAGCCCAACTCCTTCGTCTGGAACGAACTCCAAACCAGGGACCCGGAGACGGCGCGGGCCTTTTACGGGCAGGTCTTCGGCTGGAACGAGCAGCTCGACCCCAGCGGCTACATCATGTGGGCCGGCGGCGACCATGTGCAATGCGGCTGCATGGGCATCGGCGATGATTGGGGCGAGTTGCCGTCGCACTGGCTGGTATATTTCCTGGTGGATGACGTGGACGCGGCCGCGGCGCGCATTGCCGAACTGGGCGGGACGGTTCTCCACGGCCCCAGTGAGGCCGGCGGCATGGGCAAGATGCTTGTGGCCCAGGACCCCCAGGGGGCGATGTTTGCCCTCATCCGTTTCAGCGGCCAGGCCGACGAACCGCCGGGGCATTAAAACCGGCACCAGCGCGAAAAAACGCCAGTCCACCGGAGCGATTTGCCCTGATGGACTGGCGATGATGTACTGATAGTAGCCGTGCGAGATCGCAACTCGGCGCTAGTCTAAAACTGCCGCCCCTTGACGTGCCAGATGATGAACAACATCAGCAAGCCGAGAAACAGGGGAATCATGACGAAAAGCATGGGGTAGAGGTCCGAGGATTGCATAACTCCATGATAGCAGATTCAGCGGGG
>JAACJX010000630.1 GCA_014237545.1 Ardenticatenia bacterium
GCTTGAATTTCGCGTTTCCAAGTGCCTGGCCGGGGGCCTTCCCGGCTCAACAGACGCAATAACTTAGGAGGTTTTGCGAAAAATGTCTCAGACTCGTTGGTTTACTATTACTCGCGCTGCGTTAATCCTGGGGATCTTCGCGGCGCTGCTGTTCGTGATTGGGGGGCTGCCGGGGAGTGTGGCGGCGGCGGCCACCATATACGTCGACGGCGTAGATGGCCTAGATAGTAACGACGGCACGCAAGCTAACCCATACAAAACCATCAAATGGGCCGTCGATCACGCCGCTTCCGGCGACACTATACAAGTAGCGGCTGGTACATACCCAGAGCTAATTGTTTTGAACAAGTCGGTAGTAATTATTGGTGCGGGGCCAAGCTTATCGATCATCCAGGCTCCAAATGGATCGACATCTACTACTGCGGTTGTAACAGTCACTGGGGGAATCACCAGCGCCGAAATAAGTGGTTTTACAATTACTCGCCCCGCCACCTCCGGCACTGTCGGCTATGGTATTCTCGTTCGTGATGGAGCTTATGCCAATATTCACGATAATAGTATCCTTGACATTCGGGATCAGCCGGTGGGCGGCGCTCAGCATGGCAACGGAATCCAGGTAGGAAGGCAGGCTTTCAGCACAACCGGCACGGCTACCATCACTAACAATGTGATAAGCGGCTACCAAAAGACCGGCATTGTCGTTGATAATGTAGGTTCGAATGCCAACATCACGGGCAACACCATCACCGGTGATGGCCACATCACCTACATTGCAGAAAACGGCATCCAGATCAGCCGCGGCGCAACGGCCACAGTCACCGGCAATACTGTCAGTGGACATTCATACACTCCCTCATCAGATACCTCGGGGGGCATCCTTATTTTTGAGGCTGGAGCTACAACTATTACCGATAACAAGTTGATAAACAATGAGATCGGAATTAGTTTCGCTGATTTTGCAGGTGGCAACGGAAATGGTCCAAGCACGATTGGCGGTAACGAGATTAGCGCCACCAGTTCGGGCACTGGTTCGCCCTATTTCTGGGGGATCTGGGTTTCAGATGCCGTCACAAATGCAATGGAGGTTGTAATCACCGGAAACACCTTCAGCAGTGATAACTCCGCTGAGGGTACTGCTGTCGGCGCGGCAGCCGGCTACGGCCCGTTCGCTATCGACCTGAATGTGAACACTAACGTTATTTCTAACTGGTTTTACGGAATAACACTTGAGTGCAACACAACCTGCGGTGCTGGCTTTTCATCCTTGGTGGTAAACAATAATAGCATTGTCGGCAACACCAACGGCGTCGTAAATACCACAGGTGTTACGGTCACCACCGAAAACAACTGGTGGGGGAATTCGTCTGGCCCAAGTGGGCAGGGAACTGGCACGGGTGATTCAGTCAGTGTCAACGTCGATTACGACCCATGGCTAACGACTAGTCCTCAACCCACCAATGTAAATCTCACCGCGCCTAGTAATCTGATATGCGGTAGCGGCGCAAGCCTGACCATAGACTTCAGCAATGTCCCTAACCTCTATGGGTACCAATTTAAGGTCAGCTACGACGCGACTAAGGCTGACGTGTCGAGTGCTGCGTTCGTGAACGGCTGGTTTGACACAACAGATGCAGTGAAGGCGTGGCCCGCTACTTGCACCGGAGGTACATGCTGGTTCGCTGCCAGCTTCGTGGAAGATGAGGATCCCCAGACTCCTCCTGTTCTTCCAGTCAGCGGCGGCGGACCAGTGGCAACTATCAACTTTACGCCGGAGGCACCGGGAACGTTCGATGCTACCATTTCCGGCATTATCCTGACCGACGTAGATGGCTTCTCCATTCCCTATTCGTCGGATGCCGCGTCCGTGTCGTTCGACGTTTGCGGCCAGGCCTCCGTTAGCGGCAAGGTCGAGCTGCAGGGGCGCCTCACACCGATGGACGCCGGCCAGGTGAAGCTCATCGATATGGGCGACAACTTCGACGACATTATCGTGCCTTTCGATGCGAACACTGGCATTTTCACGGCACCCAACGTCCCGGTCATGCCCAACGGCTCCGATTACCTGATGCAGGCGACACACATACTGTACGTCGGCACCGCGAAATCTCTAGTCGATCTAGACCCAGGTGAGGTGATTACCAACCAAAACACTCGGCTGTGGGGTGGCGACGCTGACAACAGTGGGCTGACTACTCCGACCGGTATCGATATATCTGATATCAGTTGTATCAGCGATGCATTCGGAGGCGCCCCGACTGGTTGTTTAGCAGACCCGCAAAGCAGCACTGACATCAACAAAGACCTCGTTACCAACATTCAGGACCTGGCCCTGGCCGGCGGTAACTACGGCAAGAATCCGTACCAGTCCTGGTAAAAGTTACCGGCTGACAGATTAATCAACTGTGGGGGCGTCGTCCTTAGGCGATGCCCCCACCAAGTCACAGATTGGGGGTTATAATGTTCAAGTCTGTTTCTTTCATGAAAAGAGCGCTGGTAATCGCGCTGTGCCTCGGCCTTCTGGTCGTGGCATTNGGAGCATTAACGGCCGCCGCGGCTCCGGCCCCGGTTGNCATATCCGGTACGATTGACGTCCCGGGNAATTTCCGGGGAGGTCTTCGTTACACGGGGAACCCACCACCTTCTTTTTCATCTGACTACCTGAAGGGTAGCCCTGANATCATCTGCCAGCCAGAAGTGGTGCCTGCATCCTTTACGGGTACGCTGGACGTTGGGGCTATGAATAAGGGTGATGTCGCGCTGATTGGCTTGCTCGATAAAGACCTGATGGCATCAGGCGCAAAGGGTTACCAGAGCGGGGCATACCTATACGTGTACAAAAATACNGACACAGCACTTCGAATNGGTCCCAGCGATGGCAACGCGGGTGGCGAAATGGTCCAGACGTTCTTCGCCCTGAATGTTCCACCAGACAATATGCTGGATATAGACATCGCAATCGACGGAACGGTAAATCCAGTTACCATCTGCGGGGGAAGCGCCAATGATGATGGCTGCATAACCATCACCGTAGAAGGACAAACGAGGGTTGACAGTTACGGCGTAGTCGGGACCACTGGCGTCGAGTTCGCCAATGGTGCCTACCCCGGTTGGGATGACTACTACAACTCCGGAGTTGACTATAACCTCACGCTCAATGGCTGCGAGGCCACACCTCTGCCGCAAGTCAGCCTGCAAGCGTCCGACGACTTGATCTGCAATGGGGCCACGACCATGACCATTGACTTCAGCCAGGTCCCATACCTGTATGGTTATGAGTTCATGGTGGAATACGACGATGCACTGGTCAACGTGTTCCCGGCATTCGTAGATGACTGGTTCGATACCAGCCTCGTCGATGTTATCAAACCGTGGGATGCGACTTGCGCAAATGGCGTTTGCAGTTTCGCTGCAAGCCGCCAAAATCCGCTAGGTCCCATTGAGATGGGTAACGGCCCGGTCGCAAAGATTGATTTTACGCCCAAGGCAGCGGGATCGTTCACGGCCGAGATAAAGAACGTGGTCTTGTCCAATATCGATGGCTTCGCCATTGAGACAGATTTGGTTATGCCATCGATCGATTTTGACATCTGCGGCAAGGCCACAGTCAGGGGCTATGTCAGCCTCCAAGGCCGCGTGACACCGGGAAACGGTGGGTGGATCAAGTTAATCGATGAAGGCAACCAGTTCCCTCCAATCGACGCTACCTTTGATAGCAGCGGCTATTACAACGTGAGCGACATCCCTGTCATGGCGGGCGGCTCGACCTACACGCTACAAGCTACTCACTACCTGTACCTAGGCAACAAGAGATCAGTGACGTTGTACCCCAACCCGACAGCGACCGTGCTCAGTACAAGGCTTCTTGGCGGCGACGCGGATAACAGTGGGTTGTTTGGTTATCCCGATGAGGATCCTGTTGTCCTGCCTGGAATTATCGGGGTTGACAGTTCCGATATCGGCTGCATCGGCGCCCAATTTGGCACAAATGGGTCAGGCGTTTGCGGCACCCACCTCGGAAACGCCACGGACATCAACAATGATGGCAAGACCAACATTCAGGACCTGTCTATGACTGCTGGTAACTACTTTAANAACCCGTTCCAGCCATGGTAACGGCCACCTGATTATAACNGTATGTAGCGAGGGCGCTGCCGGCCCTGGTAGCGCCCTCGCATGCTGCATTATGAAGAAAAACACGATCTTCCGGACGCGCAAACCCAAACGCATAGGGATTGCCGGGTTACTTCTGACGCTATTGGCACTTTTTTCACCGGCCATCTCAGCGCGAGTCCAAGCGCAAAACATCGCCATCGTGCGACCAGAGCCTATTGCATTGCAACTTGACGCCGGAGAAATAGCTTCCGTTGAAATCCTACTAGAGAACGCTCGAAACGTGTACGGCATTGACGTGAGTGGGACATTTAACCCGTCGATCGTTGAAATCGTGGACGCCGACCCGACGGCGAACGGCATTCAGATGATTGCCGGCGAATTTCCTCAGCCCGATTTCGTAGCCGTCAATTCGGCCGACAATGTTGCCGGCACCTTCCGTTTCGTCACCACCCAAGTTAATCCAACACAACCGGCGACAGGTGCCGGCACAGTCTTCTCATTCGAGGTGCGCGGGCGAGCGGGTGGAAAAACTGACTTGGCCATTAATCTCGTCGAGATGGCCGACCGCGACGGCATGTTACTCGCTTCCTCAACCAGTTCGGCTACTATAGAAGTTTCAGGAGCTCCGGCCCAGCCAACCGGAATTGTCCTTCAACCGACCGAAGCGCCACAGGGCGCAATCGGCCAACCATCGGCTACGCCGGCCGGCGGTGCAACTTCAACAATTACATCATCAGAATCAGCCACAACTTCCGCTGAAGCACCACCGGGCGCGACGCCAATAACTGTGGCAACNCCTTCAGCTGGTGATACAGTTGAAATACCCCCTCCGGCAGCTACNGAGCCAGNGTCAAACTCACCCTCGGGGGATGTCCCTACCCCGACGGCTCAGCCGGCCGATTCCACTGGGGTTGAACAACCAAATCCGGTCGCAGCAGTTGATCCAGTCGAAGATGTGACGGCTGAGATGGGCAACANCTTGCCTGAAAATACAATTTCTGAAGGCAAGGATNCTTCGGCTACCAATGCTCCNATAGTAATTGGCGACGCTGTCAGTCCGGGCACTGAGCCTCGAGCTGCTTCGGCCGCTTCAGCCAATTCAAGTAACGCTTCGACAGCGGCAATTATTATCGGTGGAGTTGTTGTAATTGGCCTTGTCGGATTTCTACTGGCGCGTATGAGGAAGCAGGGCTGAAAAGGTTNATACACCCAGTAAGGAGTAAGCACATGGATAAGAAGGAAGATAGACAGAGATCTACCGCAACGTCTTGGAACCGCCCTCTAGCCTTGTTGGCCGCTACAGCCATCCTGGTCCTACTGGGCAGNTTGTTCCTTGGGACGGGAATTGGTGTCAGTCAAGCGCAGGGCGATACATTGGTACGCTGTAACCCCGCTGTAGCAGTGGGTGTTGTTGGCCAGCCACTCGACGTTGATATATATGTCGAAAATGTGGTTGATTTATGGGCGGGAGATGTGCAACTGAGTTTCGATCCGAATATCGCCCAGATCGTAGACGCCGAACCGGCTTCTTCAAGTATTCAAATTAAACCATTGAGCGATTTTCTTTCACCTGACTTTGTGGTTAAAAAAGTTGGTGACAACAATATAGGATCGATCTGGTATGCTGCTACCCAGGTCCAAAATCCACCGGGCCAACCACCAAAGTTGCCTGTAAGCGGAAGTGGCCCGCTAGCGCGGATTACCTTCGAGGCCGTGAAAGCTGGTTCCTTCACAATGCCAATAACCTATCAGAAAATTGTCAAAAACAACGGCGTACGGATACCAGCCACCCCTCAAAACTGCACTGTCACGTTCATCGAAGTCTCGGCCGAACGTTCCACCTACATGCCGATGATCGTGAAGCCGTAAGATTCCAAGTGGCATGAGAGCTGACACCAACGGGCGACCACCTGGCCGCCCGTTTTTATTTCCATCATTCAATCGCCGNCCCGCCCCGCCCCACAGACGTCTTGATCTCCGGGCAGAGGCTGTGGAGGACGGCGATGAAGTCCACGGTCGGGGCGCTGGTGTCGATGTAGTAATNGGCGCCGGCGGCCAGGGCGGTCTCGCGGGCGTCGGCGTAGCGCCCCAGGACGACGAGGATCACGTGCGGCCGGCGGGCCCGCATGGTGGTCATCAGCGTCGCGGTGGGCATGCCGCGCAAGCCCCAGCCGAGAATGACCACGTCCGCGCCGAATTCCAGCGCGGCCAGTGCGTCGGCTGCTTCAGCGGCTTCGTCGATCCCGGCGCATTGCGGGTCGTGCTCCAGCAAGGCCCGGACGGCAGCGCGCAGGAACGCCCGTTCGTCTGCGATCAGCACGCGCATCGTAGTTGCTCCCCTCTGAACGGCCGCCGGCTCTTTCGCCGGCGGCCCCATGTCGCGCTCCCCCGCCCGGTGGGTCAGTGCCGCCGGACCCGCAGCAACATGACGGCCAGCGCCGCCAGGGCCGAGAACGCCCCCACGCCGACGGCCGCCTGCGTCGCCCCGCGACGGACGCGATCATCGCTGCCGATNAGTTCGCTCACTGGCTCGACGCGCTGCCTCAGGCTGGTGCCATAGGTCGCGCCGAGCATCGCCTTCAACAGGTTATAGTTGCCCGGCTTGCGGATCCAGATGACCGGATCGAGGGGGTTGGGCGGCCGGCTGATGGAGTAGGCCTTCTGGTGGGTGAACTGCGTCACCTCGCCGCGGCCGTGGGTGCGGGTGTTGCCGCTCAGCTTCATGCCACCAAATGGCAACCGGGCCACGGAGTAATGGGCCACCACGTCGTTGATATTCACGACGCCGACATCCAGTTGCCGCGCCACGCGCTCGGCGTGCTTCAGGTCGCGGCTCCACACATAGGCGCTGAGGCCCATGTCGCTGTGGTTCGCCAGCTGGATGGCCTGCGTCTCGTCGCGCACCTTCATGATCGGCATCGTCGGGCCGAAGGTCTCTTCGGTCATGAGCTTCATCGAGTGGTCGACNTCGACCAGCACCGTCGGCTCGATGAACATGCCCGTTTGCTTGCCGCCCATGATGATCCGCGCGCCCTTCTGCACGGCGTCGTGCAGGTGGGTATTGACGATGTCGCACTGCCGCTGGAACGTCAGCGGCCCCATCCAGTTGGGGTTGTCCTTGTCCGGCGAATAGCCGACGCTGAATTGGGCCGTCTCTTCCAGCACGGCGGCCACGAACTCGTCGTAGACACTCTCGACCACGTACACGCGCTCGACCGAGACGCAGGCCTGGCCGGTGGTGTAGAACGCGCCCCACACGCCCCACTTGGCGGCGGCGGCCACGTCGGCATCGTCGAGCACAATCATGGCGTCCTTGCCACCCAGCTCATACATGAACGGGATCATGTCCTCGGCCGCCATCTTGGCCACGATCTGGCCGGTCTTGACCGAGCCGGTCAGGAANAGCANGTCGGGCTTCGAGCGCACAAGGGCCTCGCCCACGCGGGCGTCGCCGTGGAGAAAGCGCACGTAGGGGGACAGCTCCGGCACGCGGTTGAACAGCTCTTCGATCAGCACGCCGGTGGCGGCCGACACTTCCGACGGCTTCACNAGGACGGTGTTGCCGGCCAGCAGCGCCGAGATGATGGGCGGGATCATCAGGTCGATCGGGTAGTTCCACGGGCCGATGATGCCCACCACGCCGTAGGGCTCGCGCTCGGAATAGAAACGCTTAAAGAAGTAGAGGCCGCGCGGTACACGCTCACGCCCCAGCCATTCCGGCGCGTGGGAGCAGTAGTGATGGATCTTCTCCACGGTCATGAAGACCTCGTGGAGCGCGTCGAGGCGGCTCTTGCCGTGGTCCTGGTTGACGACCGCGGTGATCTCGTCGGCCGCGTCGACGATGACCGCCTGGAGCTGCTTCACCGCCTTGGCACGCTCGCGGATCGACTTGGCCGCCCATTGGGGCTGGACGGCGGCCATCTCGCGACGGGCGCGGGAGACGTCGGCCGCGGTCGCCACTCGCACCTCGCCNAACTTCCGTCCGGTNGCCGGGTTGATGAATTCAATGCATTCGCTTCGTGCGTCCATTCGTGACCTCAATTGTTGCGGTTATTTCTTCTTTAAACCGAACAACAGCAATAGCAGCGGCAGGATACCGACCANNAGNATCAGTATCGCCGGTAGGGGTTGTTTNNTGGCTTCGGCCGCCGGGCCGCGGGATCCGCCATTGGCGGCGACAGGCGGCCGGGCAGCGATTGGCCGGCCGTCGATTGTGATCAGGTGCGGGTAGGGCAGCGGTTCCACCGGCGACGCTGCCTGGCGTGATGGGATCCGGCTCATGGCCCGTTCGGTCATGGCGGCAATGGTCAGACTGGGGTTGACCCCCAGGTTGGCCGGCACGACCGACCCGTCGGCCACGTACAGGCCGGGATAGTTGAACACCTGGTGGTTGATATCAACCACGCCCGTTTCGGCGTCGCCGCCGATGGGGCAGCCGCCGAGGATGTGGGCCGTGTTGGGGATGTCGAGCAGGTCGTTCAGGCCGACCCAGGGCACGCCGTCAACTTTTTCGGCGAAGCGGTTGACCACGTCGCTGCCGGCCACAACGCAGGCCGGAATCGGTTGCTCCGGGTCGCGCTCGGTTTGCAAGCCCATGCGGAACCCCTTCGACAGATAGCGGCCGCGCCGCAGCGCCATCTTGTTCTCAACCGTTTGCATGATGAGCAGCACCGTATCCCGCTCGGCCCAGCGCGGCAGGAAGCGCGTGTGCATGAAGTCGCCCGGCTTGCGGAAAAAGTGCTTCAGCGAGGCTACCAGCCGCGCGCCCAGCCCCTGCCCGGCATCGCCGTATCCGGCCAGGGGCCAGATGAGCGAGCGCATGAAGGACGAGCCCGGCGGATAGCGGCACGGCTCGACGCTGGTCACGTCGTCGGCCCAGAAGTGGCTGGAAATGGCCACGCCCTGAGAGAAATCTTCCTGGTGATGGCGCGCCGTGACGCCCATGAGCGCCTCGCTGTTGCTGCGCACGTCCTCGCCCAGGCGGTGGGATATCTGGGGCAGCGTGCCGTGGACGTCGCGGCAGTTGAGCAGCAGCTCCACCGTGCCCAGCACCCCGGCGGCGACGATGACGTTGCGCGCCCGGACGGTCTTGTGGCGCTTGCGGCCGACGTCGGTGATCTTCTCGCACGCTACCTGGTAGCGCGCCCCGTCCGGCTGCGCGCCGAAGAGCGGCCGGACGAGTTCGACGTTGTGCTCCGGCAACACCTTTGCGCCGTACTTCTCGGCCAGATAGAGATAGTTCTTGTCAAGCGTGTTCTTGGCGTTGTTACGGCAGCCGACCATGCAGCCGCCGCAGTGGATGCAGCCCGTCCGCGTCGGCCCCTGGCCGTCGAAATAGGGATCGTTGACGGTGACGCCCTGATCGCCGAAGTAGATGCCTACGCTTGTGGCCTCAAAGGTGTCGGCCTGGCCCAGGTCGGTAGCGATGTTCATCAGGGTGTGGTCGGCCGGCCAGAGGCGCGGATTGGTGGCCGTGCCCAGCATTCGGTTGGCCGTGTGATAGTGGGGCATCAGTTCCGCTTCCCAGTCAGCCAGGTGGGACCACTCGGCC
>JAACJX010000153.1 GCA_014237545.1 Ardenticatenia bacterium
ACCGGCTCGTGGTGGGTCAGCTTCTCGACCAGGATGGTCGCCAGCAGCGTCAGCGCCGTGCCGCCGGCCACGGCCGAGATGATGAACATCACCGGCAGCGACGGCTTGAACCAGATCGCCCGGCCGGAGAGCACGCCATACGTCGCGCCCAGCGANGACTGGTGCAGCAGCGACAGCCCCAGGCCCAGCACGGCCGCCACCGGCGCGAACTTGTGCAGCGCGTGGCCCAGCCGCCGGATGCGCGGGTGATTATCGAAGCGCGGGGTATCGACCAGCGTCGGGATGAACTCGACGGTCAGGATGGTGAAGTAGAGGATGACGCACCAGGTGATCTCCCACAGCACGGAGTGGACGTTCCAGTANACCAGCGGGTGCCAGAAGCGGTCGGGGCGGCCGATGTCCATGGCCAGGGCCAGCATGGCCGAGCTGTAGCCCAGGAAGCCGATGAAGACGGCGATGCGGGCCACCGGCTTGAAGCGCTCGATGCGGAACAGGTAGACGACGGCCGAGAAGGTGAACGCGCCCGCGCCCAGGGCGATGGCGCTCAGGTCGTGGGTGATCCACAGGCCCCACGGCACCTGGTCGGTCAGGTTGGTCACGGCCAGGCCGTAGCGCAGGGTCATGTAGGCCCCCCNCAGGCCGATGGCGATCATCGCCAGCAGCGCCCCCACCCAGATGTGGAAGGCGCGCAATCCCTTGCGCTCCCGTTCGGGTCGGTTGGTATCGGTTTGTGCGGTCATTGGTTACATCTCCGCGGCGCGGCTGGGGCTCACGTAGTGGACCTTCGGCTCGGTGCCGAAGTCCTCGCGCAGCCGGAAGGTCTCGTTCTCCCGCAGGAAAACGGAGATGGGGCTTTCGGGGTCGTTGGCGTCGCCGAAGACGCGCGCGCCCACGGGGCAGATGTTGACGCAGGCCGGGGTGGCGGCGGCGTCGACGCCGGGCGTGAGGCCCTGCTCCAGCCCGCGGTCGATGCGGTGGACGCAGAAGGTGCACTTCTCCACCACGCCGCGCGGCCGNCGCTCCACTTCGGGCGTGCCCCANGTCGGCACGTAGGGGTTCTCTTCGGTCACCTTGTCCCAGTTGAACCGGCGCGCGTCGTAGGGGCAGGCCACCTCGCAGTAGCGGCAGCCGATGCAGCGGTCGTAGTCCATGGCCACGATGCCGTCCTCGCGCACCCACGTCGCGCCGACGGGGCAGACCTTCACGCATGGCGCTTCGGCGCAGTGCAGGCACGGCCGGGTCATGAAGAACTCGGTGCCGCNNGCNGTGCGCTCCGGGAAGCCNACGTTCCAGCGCATCTCGTCGCGGGGNACNTCGTTGACCGCCTGGCAAGCCCACAGGNAGTACTCGCAGCCGATGCAGCGGTCGAGGTCGATGCCCATGCGCCACTCGTGCGCGCCGGACGCCGCGCCGTGGCGTTCGATGCCCTGCACCGCGTCGGGCGACAGCGGCCCGGCGATGACGACTTGCGACAGCGCCGCCGCCCCCACCGTGGCCCCGCCGATGATCAGAAAGTCCCGCCGCGTCAGCAGCGGCCCCTTCTTTCCGTTCTTGTTCTCAGGTGTGTTTGTGTCAGTCATGACAAGCCTAAAGAGAATTACGAATTACGNATGANGAGATGCGCATTCGTCACTCGTCATTCGTCATTCGTCACTCGAAGTTCGATTCCGCTTCATATTCTGCGACACCAGCCACGCCGTCGAGCCNCCCAGGACGAGGCCAACGATGGCCCCCTGGAACAGCANCGCCATGTTGCGGCTGGCCAGCGACGCCTCCAGCGCCTGGATGCGCTGCTCGGGCGACAGCTCGGTCGCCGCTTCCACGGCCGTCGTGTCGGCCACGGCGACCGTCTCGGCCTCCGCCCCCTCGGACCCTTCCGTGCCTTCCTCGGTCGCTTGGCCATTGACCGCCGCCGTCGCCCCATGCTCGTAGCCCGGCAGCGAGAACCCGGCGTGCAGCGCGTCGGTGTGGCAGGCCACGCAGGTGGCNGGCGTGATGGTGAAGGTGTGGCCGGTCGGCACGATGCCGTCGACCGGCACCGGGTCGGGCGGGATGACCAGCGCGTGGCAATCGACGCAGCCGATGCCCTTCTGATGGTGGCTGTCTTCCAGATAGTCGCCCATGTCCTGCTCGTGGCAGTTGAGGCACAGGTCGTCGGGCTCGGCGAAGAGCGACTGCTGGCTGTGCGGGTCGTGGCAGGCCGAGCAGCCGATGCCGGCCGTCGAGTGGCCGGTCAGCCGCCACTCGCCCAGCGTCGTCGTGTGGCAGATGCCGCAGTACTCCGTGTCGGCCTTGATGTCGACCGGCGCGGGCGGGTGGTTCTCCGGCGCGTCGCCGTGGCAGGCGGCGCACTGGATGCCCTCGGCGGCGAACTCGCCCGTCGACTGGACGTAGTTGGTCGTGTGGCAGACCAGGCACTCGCCCGGCTCGCCCAGCCCGGCCCAGCGCTCCTGGAACACGGCGTCGTCGAAGGCGTGGGCGTGGGGGCTTTCGCTCCAGTGGGACGCCACGTCGAGGTGGCACTCCTGGCAGTCGGCTGCCTCGCCGATCAGCCCTTCGGCGTGGGGGTCGGCCGAGGGGTCGGCTTCCGGCTCCGGTGTGTCTTGCAACAAGACGACTCCTGTCGTCCGACCGAACGACGACCGACCGGCAACCGCCGCCGGATGACTGCTGNCGGCCAACTGGTCACTGTTCACTGACCACTGGTCACTGCTCCCCGCCGCCGCCGCATACTGCAGCGTCAGGAACATGGCCAGCAAGCCGACGATAAGACCGCAGAGAACGGGCACGGCCTGGCGCGGCCGTCGCGATTGATGCTTCATGCGTAGCTCTCTTCCAAAGATGAATACTCAATATCGAGGCGATTGTGGCGATCGGCTTCCTCGCGGGCGAAATCCCAGAAGGCCGCCTGCGCCCCGGTCACCTGCCGGTGGGCATAGCGGCCAATGTAGATATCGCGCTCCAGGATCAGCCCGCGTACGTCAACGACGGCCACGCCGTCGCGCACCAGCTTGTCGACGACGATACTGGAGACGAAGCCGACGCCCAGCCCCTCTTGCACGGCCAGAGCGATGGCCTCCGGATTGCCCAGAACGAGCAGCGTCTCCAGCTCGTTGGGCGATAGGCCGGCGCGGCCCAGCCCGTCATAGACGGTCGCCATCGTGCCCGATCCCTGCTCGCGCATAATGAACACGCCGTCGCGCAGATCGTCGGGTTCGATGACGCCGCGCCGCGCCCAGGGGTGGTCGATGGGGGCGATGAGGACGACGGGGTCGGTGGTGTATTTCCAGAACTCCACGTCGCGGCAGGTCAGATAGGGAGCGCTGGCCATGCTGAAATGGATCTCATTGGCGCACAGCATCTCCACCGCCTGCTCCTGCGGGGCCACGTGGCACGACACCTTCACCTTGGGGAAGCGAGCGTGGAAGCGGGCCAGCAGGTGGGGCAGGATGTATTTGCCCGGCGTGGTGGAGCAGCCGACGAGCAGGTGGCCGTGCACCTCGCCGTCGAGCGAGCGCATGGTCTCTTCAATATTAACGGACTGGTTGACGATGTCGCGGGCCATCGGCAGCAGCGCCCGACCGGCGTCGGTCAGGACGATGCTGCGGCCGGCGCGAATAAAGAGCTCCTTGTCGAAATGGCGCTCGAGGGTCTGGATGTGCTGGCTGACGCTGGGCTGGCTCATGTGCAGCCGGCGGGCGGCCTCGGTGAAGCTCAACGTCTCGGCCGCCACGAGGAAGACGTGCAGTTGGTGGGTATCTAGCATGGTTCGGCACCCCTGTGGGGCGGCTCCTGTATAAGACCTCAGCAACCCTTCACAACAATAACAAGGCTTACCGCCTCATGACGCAGATTGAAGTCCGCGTCTGTCACCATAAACCAAGTTTTTCGCTCACTGCCCTGCTGACTATTGCCGATGTACAAAATTATGCAGCATCGTTATGTAGGGGTTCAGGCAACCGGGACGGCCGTTGCTGGAAACCGCGCAGCCTCCTCTCCCGGTTGCCTGGCCCTCTTCGGCTCCAGAGGGCGAGGCAGCGGCGCGGGAAGGGGTTCTACAGGGCGGAATCGGTTAAGCCGCAGCCTCGCCCCAACGCCGATGCTGAATTAATTTTTTAATCGGCAA
>JAACJX010000126.1 GCA_014237545.1 Ardenticatenia bacterium
CTGTGGTCGGACATGGTCGACGCGCTGCGAAACGCGGGCGAGGCGGTGTTGCCGGCGGAGTGGTTCGGCGGGCCGGGCAATGCCGTCGCCAACCCGGTGCAATATTTCGTCATCCCGTTGGTGCTGCTGCTGGCGTTGGGCGCGAGGCCGGGCGAGTTGGGATTGGGGCGGGGGCATCGGGTGTGGCGGGCCAGCCTGGTGTGGCTGCTGCTGCCGGGGCTGCTCCTGCTCTGGCCGGCCGCGGCCGGCGCGCTGACCGGGCCGGCGTTCGTGCGGCGGGTGATCGGCAACTTCTTCCAGAACGGGTTTTTCGAGGAGTTTCTCTTCCGCGGCGCGCTGCAAACGCGCCTGCGCTACGTGCTTTCCACGCCGTGGACGCTGGCGGTGCAGGCGCTGCTCTTCGGCCTCTGGCACATACGGTCCAACACGCTGGCCTTCGACGGCAACATTGCCGCCGGGCTGGCCTGGTGCCTCGTCTCGCAGGGCGTGCTCGGCCTGGCCTTCGGCTTCGTCTTCCACCGCACCCGGAACCTCGTCGCCCCGACGGTGGCCCACGTGATGATGAACGTCATGGGGCAGTCGTTCGGGTAAAACGCCGAAACCGGGTTTTTTCCGCAAAACCCGGTTTCTAATTCTGATGATTTTGAAAGCTCGTCGTCGGCGACTTTAGTTGCGCTTTTTCGAGACGATTCTTGTCACCCTGGGGCACTGTTGCAGTTTAAAAGATTAATTGTGTAGAACGGTAGGGGCTAGGCAGCGGCGAAATCAATTCCGTCATGCAGATGACCCTGGTCTCGCCGCTGCCTCGCCCTCTTTGCCCAGAGGGTCAGGCAACCGGGAACGATGGCCGTCCGTTTCCCAGTGACGGCCGCCCCGGTTGCCTGACCCCTACAATCATCGCGGTCCTGTGTAGGGGCCAGGCAGCGGCGAAACCAACCACGCTATGCAGAATCATTTTGCCCGCCGCTGCCTCGCCCTTCTGCGGCAGAGGGTCAGGCAACCGGGCAGGGAAGCCGCCCGTTTCCCAGTGACGGCCGTCCCGGTTGCCTGACCCGTACATTCATCGCGGACATGTGTAGGGGCGCAGGCAGCGGCGAAACCAACCACGCTATGCAGAATCATTTTGCCCGCTGCTGCCTCGCCCTTCTGCGGCAGAGGGTCAGGCAACCAGGAAGGGAAGCCGCCCGTTTCCCAGTGACGGCCGTCCAGGTTGCCTGAACCACTACACCGCTATACCCCATTCATTTGAACAAGGACAAAAGCGCCTGACTACGAGCGAGTTGTGCTCCTCAATGTACTGAAAGGATAGAAACCGAGTTTTCGAGAAAAAACTCGGTTTCGGGTGGTTACTCGTTGACGATCACCGCCGTCACCATGCCGAACATGCCGTGGGCGCTCTCGGCGTGGGTCAGGATGTGGCAGTGGAAGGCCCAGACGCCCGACGTGTGGCAGTCGACGATCACGTCATACCGCTCGCCGGGGGCGATGTTGAGCGTGTCGCAGTAATACGGCTGCGGCAGGTTCCAGCCGTCCTTGGCGAAGACCAGCTGCTCCAGCCCGTGCAGGTGCATGGGGTGGATGGTCAGCCCCTCGTTCATGTAGCGGATGCGCAGCTTCTCGCCCANCCGGGCCACGATCGGCTGCGTGTAGGGGAAGCCCTTGCCGTTGATGCTGAAGCCGGTCACGGTGTCGTTGAGCACCAGCACGTAGTCGGAGTCGTACGCCGGGTCGGCCGCGCGGTCCTTCGGCTCGATGATGAACGCGCCCAGCAAGCCGCGGGTCACCTGTTCGGCCGCGTTGTGGTGCGAGTGGTACATGTGCGAGCCGGGATTGCGGGCCACGAACTCATAGGTGAACGTCTCGCCCGGCTTGATCGGCGGCTGCGTGAGGTAGGGCACGCCGTCCTGGTTGTTGGGCAGCAGCACGCCGTGCCAGTGGACGCTGGTGCTCTGNGTCAGNTCGTTNTTCACGTGGATGCGCACGTTGTCGCCCTCGGTCACGCGGATGACCGGNCCGGGCATGATGCCGTTGTAGGTCATGGCGTCGACCACGCGCGCCGGCTCCACTTCCCACTTCGTCTCGGCGCAGGTCAGCTCGAAGACCTTCGTGTCGCCGTCCATCGTGTACGCCAGCGGCACGCCCCAGAAATCGGGGTTGGTGCCCGCGCCGTCGACGAAGATCTTCACCCCCGCCTCGTGCATCGCGTCCATCTCGGCCGCGACCTCGGCCGGCGANGCNGTNGGNGCNGCTTCCATCTCGTGCTCGCCGGTGGGCGCGGCCGTGGCCTGGGCGGCGATCTCGGCTTCCGGCTCGATGGCGCACGCCGCCAGNCCCATGCTGACGCCCGTCAGCCCGGCAAACTTGAGAAAATTGCGTCGCGACAATCCTTCTTTCGTTATTTCTTCCATGATGATCGGGTCTCTCCAACAAAAGTTTGGTAAAAGGATTGTAAGTATCTCCAACGCGGCGGCATGCGCCAAATGGCGTATNGGGTGGCNNGGGGCAGGGGGCAGGGGNCAGTGGTCAGTGGTCCGCTACCGATGCAAATACCCGCCATGCGCGTCCACAAGCGCGGCGGGGTCGAAGCGGTCGGGGACGTCGAGGCGGCGCAGCAGGGGGATCAGATCGCACAGCGACAGCCCCATCACGCCCAGGTAGCAGCCGCGGAGACCGGCCACCGGCCGGAAGGCGGGATGCTGGATGGCATAGCCGCCGGCCTTGTCGAACGGGTCGCCGCTGGCGATGTAAGTCTCGATCTCGGCCTCGCTGTAGTCGCGCATGGTGACCACAGCCGTGTGGACGGATGACTCCTCGCGGCCGTCGCTGTCCACCAGGCAGACGGCGGTATGGACGTCGTGGTCGCGGCCGCGCAGGGCCACGAGCATCGCCCTTGCTTCGGCCGGCGAGGCCGGCTTGCCCAGGATCGTCCCGTCCAGCGCCACGGTCGTGTCGGCGGCGAGGATCAGGCGGCGGGCGTCGCCGGCGGGGGGCAGCTCGCCGGCCACGGTCTCGGCCTTGTGGCGGGCCGTGCGCAGCACGTAGGCGGCGGGGCCGGCGTCCAGATGGGCGTCCTCATCCGCGCCGGAGACGACGACCTCGAAGGGATGGCCCAGCAGCGCCAGCAACTCGCGCCGCCTCGGCGAGGCGGAAGCGAGGACGAATTGGATAGTGGTTTTTGAGTCTGTCATAANNTTGGCCAAGAACNCTTACCATTTAGAATGAGATCGAACAGGTCGGNAAAACCATGAGATCGTCGCCGCAGTATGCAGGCTGTTTGGTCCGGGCGTAAATGCATACGTAGGCTATTGACATCGCACAGACGCATCATGTATTCTGTACANCACGTTGTTCACGGCCTTCCTGTTGTCCATCCTACTCCNCNAGATGGNAGAAGACGCGCAGACAATTGAATGATAGGCGATTTTCGCTTGCAGCGAGTTACATGATTGTATCTCGCTTATTCCGCAAGTGGTCGTCGCATTTACTTTACCGACCCAGCTGGGATACATCGCCACAAACAGGAGAAGATCAATGCAACTCATGAGTAAGTTGTTTCTCGTCGTCTTTCTCGTCGCGTCTGTCCTGGCCGCCGGCACGGATATTAGGCCGGTCAAATCGGATGCGGGACTGAAACCGGTGGCGGTTCTTGAAACCCCCATCTCCCTGTTAGACCAACCTATCACCAGTTTCGATGCTATTCCGTTTAAGGTCTTCTGGCTCGACGCCGGGTATTGCGCCGGCTCGCCGCCCACGGTCATCGCCGCGCCCGGGCATGAACAGGATGAGGTGACCGTCGGCCGTGTCGGCTCCTACGGTGGACCGGTCCGCGAACTATTCAGCCGCCACGATCCCCATAATCTCGATTGCAATCCCTATGAGGCCCACTCGAACATCGTTTCCGACAATGAGTATGTTTACTGGGCTGATAGCGAAGGGCTGGTGCGTCTCTCGCACGATGCCAATGCCGGTTTCGACAAGCCGGAGTTGATCAGCGCCGCCATCCGCAGCGAGGGCGGGCGGCCGGTGCTGCTGGCCGAAGGCGGGGACAGCATCTTCACCGCCACGTATGAGAGCAACTTTTTCCGGCTGCGAAAGGTGTTCAAGGCATCTGGGATTTCGATCTTCATCGGCAGCGCGGCCGACGCGCGCAAGCTGACCTATGACGGCAAGTATCTCTACTGGCTGAACGGAGATGAACTGTGGCGGGCCAACCAGACGCAGGGTGTTCAATTTTCGGTAGTCAAGATCGGTGATGACGTGACCGCCTTTTTCCCCGAAGGGCCGCGGCAATGCCCGCCCGCTTGCAGTGAAGAGGTCTTTATCGCCCGCGACGACCACCGCGTGATGCGCCGCAGCAATGTCAATGGCACAAGTATCGGGCCGATTTACCAGGGACAGGCCGGGGACGACATATTTAAAATCTACGATCTGGCNGCCGACGGNGAAAACCTCTACGTTCGCCAGCTACNGTACGGCTCGTGTCCCGAGCCATGTTTGAACAATTTTAACGACATGCTGCTGCGCACCTCGAGGAATATCGGCGGCGAGGTGGAGCCGATCGACCTGGAAGAGTCCGTGACTCAGGAAGAGGGTGGGGACTTCATTGGCGGCCGCATTACCCGCACCATCGAGGTCATCGGCGATTATCTGTTCTACCAGCGCGAAAATAGCCTCTACACCTTGCCCAAGGACGCCGATGCCCTGCCGCAGATCGATCTGCGGATCGACGGCATGGAGATCACCCAGGGATTGCAATCGAATGANCATGACGTGATGTTGATCCGGGGCAAGCGCACCTTTGTGCGCGTCTTCGGCGTGGCCGAGGGCAGCAAGGTCGAGGGNGTCACCGCCCATCTCAACCGGCGCGATCCGGCCACGGGCCAGATCATCGGCCCAACGCTGGTGCCGATCAACGGCGCGCACAAGACGATCTACACCGCGCCCATGACTTCTGGGGTGGACAACAGCTTTCTCTTCGAGCTGCCGATGTCGTGGGTCAATGATGACGAGTTATGGGTGACGGCGTTCATCAACCCCGGCAACGTGCCGCTGGAGAAGGCGAGCGATCGCTTCAATAACGACTTTGACCTCACCGACCCTATCCTGCTGTTGGTCGACTCCCCGCGGCTGGAAATGGACTTCTATCTAATCTCCTTCACCGACGCCTACCTCGATACCTATAAACCCGCGGAGAACTATTACCAGCACGTCATCAACTACGTGCGCCAACTCTACCCGCTGGCCTCTTCCTCAGGCGGTGGAAGCGATCCTTCTCCCGGCCTGCGGCCCAATCAAAAAACGGTGCATCTCCCGTACCTGGCNGGCCGGGTCGATCTCAGCGATCCCGTGTGCATCACCTATAGCAACATCAAGGATTGCGCGGCCAAATATGTGAACAGCTGGTTGCAAGCCCAGAAGTGGCTGACCGGCTCGGATAATCTGTATTTCGGCGCGTTTAGCGGCGCCACCGCGCCGGAAGACCTGTCGCCCCGCGGGTTGGGGATCATNGGCGAAGGCGTCGCCAGCGCGCCCGCCCCCAGCGCCAACCTCGCCGCCCACGAGATCGCCCATGCCATCGGCCGCCGCCATCCGGCGCAAGGCGCCGGCGACAACCAGTGTGGCCACTCTCCTGGCGACTTGCTTTATCCCTACACGGGGTCGCGGGCCGCGGGTGATTCCAATTCGACCGGCTTCAATTGGGGCGAGCCATTGATTGGTCAGGGGCGGGAGGTATTCAACCTGTTCTTTCGCTATGACATCATGAGCTACTGTAAACCGTATTGGATCAGCGACTACACCTACGAGAATTTGTGGGGCGCCATGACCTTTCCTTTTCGGGCAGATCCTTCGCCGGCGGCCGGGGCGAACGGGGCGCAGTTGCTGGTGAATGGCGTCATCCATCCGGCGGCGGGGAAGGCCGAACTTCACTTCGTGCAGGTACTGGCGGAGGCGATTGACCCGCCACCCCAGGAGCCGGGCGACTACATCCTGCGGCTGCTCAACAGCGCCGGGCAAACGCTGGCGGCCCATCTCTTTACGCCGGCAATGGAAGACGGCGAAGAGGCACTCCCGTTTGGTCTCGTTGTGCCGCTGCCGGCCGGCACGAGCCGCTTCCAGATCACGACCGGCAGCGGGCAAAAAGTGCTGGCCGAACGCGCGATCAGCAGCCAGCCGCCCACCGTGCAGAGTGTGGCCGTGGCCGGCGCGAGCGGGGAGTTGAGCGGCCTTGTCACGCTGGCCTGGGCGGGCAGCGACGCGGACGGCGACGACCTGACCTATGACGTATATTACAGCCGCGATGGTGGGGTGACCTACGACCCGATCCAGATCGGCCTGACCGAGGAGGAGGCGGAGATCGATATGGCCAGCCTGGGCGGCGGGCCACTGACCCGCTTCCGCGTCGTCGCCAGCGATGGCGCGCTGACGGGAAGCGGCACCAGTCGCTCCTATGCGACGGCCGTGAAACCGCCCGCCCCTGTGATCCTCGCTCCGGCCGACGAGCACGTGGCGCAATGGGGACAACTGGTGCAGTTCTTCGGCGAAGCCCCCGACCTTCAGGACGGTTATGTTGGCGATATCGGCTTGACGTGGACAGTCAATGGCCAGCGCCTGGGCGTGGGCTCCGCTCTGGCGACAAGTGATCTGCCGGTGGGAACCAACGAAATCAGGCTCTCAGCCCGCAACAGCCAGGGAAAGACGGCCAGCACGACCATCACCGTCATCATCCACGATGATCTGGCCTATCCCGGTCCCACCCTGAGCGTCGGGCCGGAAAGCATCGGCTGGCACGTGGCCAATGGGACGACGACCGACCAGACGGCCGAGTTGCTGGTCAGCAACAGCGGCACAGGCAGCTTCACGTGGTTGGTCAGTGACGATGCCCCCTGGCTGGCGGTCTACGGGGCGCAGGCCATACCCTCCACGCTAACGATCGTGGCCGATCCGGGTGACATGCCCGCCAACAGCACCGCAACCGCGACGATCACGGTCACGGCCAAGCTGCCAAGCGGCGATCAACAAGTTGTCGAAATCCCGGTCAGCCTNTCGGTTGGCAATATGTGGGATGGNGGTGGATCAACACAGCAGCCGGCGCTGTTTTTGCCNGTTGTAACGAATAGGGGCCGGTAATCAGCAAACGCCAGAGGGTTAGAGGGCCAAANAACGNCCGGGCTGCATGGGGGACGNGGTGAAGGGAGAAAGGNGGCAGGGGGGAAGGGGGAGAAGGGAAGATGGGGGACGGGATTTTCTCCCTTTCCCNCTTTCTCCCTTTCTCCCCTTCACGCCTTACTTGACTTCGACGACGGCGCCGGCTTCCTCGAGCGCCTTCTTGGCCTCGGCCGCCTGCTCCTTGCTGACGGCTTCCATGATGGTGCCCAGGCCCTCGACAGCGTCCTTGGCCTCTTTCAGGCCCAGGTTCGTCAGGGCGCGGACGGCCTTGATGACCTCGATCTTCTTCGGGCCGATGTCCTTCAGCGTGACGTTGAACTCGGTCTGCTCCTCGACCTCTTCCGCCGGAGCGGCCGCGCCGCCGCCGGCCATCATGCCGGGCATCATGCCCATCGCCATCGGAGCCGCGGCGCTGACGCCCCACTTCTCTTCCAGCTTCTTGGTCAGTTCAGCGGCCTCCAACAGGGTCAGGCTGCTCAGTTCTTCGACGAGTTGGTCCAAATTTGCCATTGTCTTATGTATCTCCTAATAGATTTATTTCTCTATAGCCTCACAGACTCATTGAACCCGACAATCGGTGAGATCTGTGAAATCTGTGGATGTTTGCTCTTGTTACGCGGCCGCTTCGGCGGGCGCGCTGTCGTCCTTCTTGGCGTAGGCGTCCAGGACNTTGACGACCTGGCGCACGCCGTTGGCGACGGCGGATACGATGCCCTGCGCGGGCGCGCTGATCAGNCCCAGGATCTGGCCGCGCAGCTGGTCGAGCGACGGCAGGGTGGCCAGCGCCTCGATCTCGGCCGGGGTCAGCTGGCGATTGCCCAGCATGCCGCCNACGATCTTCAGCTTGTCGTTGGNCTTGGCCTGGTCCACCAGCACCTTGGCCAGCGTCGGCACCTCGCCCAGCGCGAAGCTGGTGGCGGTCTGGCCGGTCAGCAGNTCCAGCGGCGGCGTCATCTCGTTGGCTTCCATGGCCACGCGCAGCAGCGTGTTTTTCGTCACGTTGATCTGGCCGTTGGCGTCGGAAATCTTGATGCGCAACGCTTCCAGGTCCTTGACGGTCATGCCGCTGTACTGCGTCAGGAAGATCGCCGAGCTGTTCTTGAGCAGNTCGGTGTACTGCTCGACAAGCTCATCTTTACGTGCTTTCTTGATTGCCAAAGGTTATTCACCTCCTCATTATTTAGACCTGACAGGNCGGCNTCCAGCGTGCCCGGCTGATGCNTGTNCCTTCAACGCCGGCCTGTCAGGTCTGTATACAAAAATAAAAAGTCCTCATACCGGCGGCCGATATGAGGACTTACGATTTTCGGGGCGGCTGTGGCCGCTACCCGTCATGCTCGCTCAGTACCCCACCTCGGCCGGAGATTAAGGGCGCGTTCGCTCGCGCCCGCCGGCTGTCTCTGGTGAAGACAACTTGCTGTTGTTNCGATTTCGCTATTTTACAGCGTCGCTTCCAATGTGTCCAGTTTGATCCCCGGGCCCATGGTGTTGGCCACGGTGATCCGCTGGATGTAGGTGCCCTTGGCNGCCGCGGGACGCGCCCGCTTCACGGCCCCAATCAGGGCGCTCAGGTTCTCGACCAGTTGCTCCTCGGTGAAGCTGGCCTTGCCGATGGGGGCGTGGATGTTCGAGGTCTTGTCGACGCGGAACTCCACGCGGCCGGCGCGGGCTTCCTCGATCAGGCGCGGCAGGTCGGCGGCGGGGGCCACCGTGCCGGCGCGGGGGTTGGGCATCAGGCCGCGGGGACCGAGCACGCGACCCAGCCGGCCGACCTTGCCCATCATGGCGGGCACGGCGATGGCGACGTCGAACTCCGTCCAACCTTCCTGAATGCGCTTGATCATCTCGTCGTCGGCCACCAGGTCGGCGCCGGCCTCGCGGGCCACGTTGGCGTCCTCACCCTCGGCGAAGACCAGCACGCGTACGGTCTTGCCCAGGCCATGGGGTAGCACGACCACGTCGCGCACCTGCTGGTCGGCGTGGCGCGGGTCGACGCCCAGGCGCATGTGAACCTCGACGGTGGGGTCGAAATTGGTCACGGCCGTTTCCTTGATCAGCTTGACGGCCTCATCGCGGCTATAGAGCTTGTTGGGCTCCACCTTGGCCGCGGCTTCCAGATACTTGCGTCCTCTCTTAGGCATGTTTCTCTTCCTTTAGTGGTTGGGCAACAGGAGTTGCCTTGGCGAGCTGTATGCTCTCCCACGAATCAATTATGAATCATGAATTATGAATAAGGAGTCGGGCGGATGCCCTCTTCTTCATTCGTAATTCGTAATTCGTAATTCGTAATTAGTCCGTTACGGTGATGCCCATGCTGCGGGCGGTGCCGGCGATGATGTTCATGGCCGCGTCAACGTCGCGGGCATTGAGGTCCTTCATCTTGATCTCGGCGATCTCGCGCAGCTGCTGGCGGGTGATGGTGCCGGCCTTGTCGCGGTTGGGGATGGACGAACCGCTCTTCACGCCGGCGGCCTTCTTCAGCAGGTCGGCCGCGGGCGACGTCTTCAGCACGAAGGTGAAGCTGCCGTCCTGGAAGACCGTGATCTCGGCCGGGACGATCTGGCCGACCATGTTGGCCGT
>JAACJX010000471.1 GCA_014237545.1 Ardenticatenia bacterium
GTCAATGTCATCGTGATCGCTCTCGTCCTGGTCTGGAATCGGAATCAGGAGCAAGGCAGCATCTCGTTAGCTATCGCTAAAGGCAAACAACTGCTCGATATGCCCGCGGCCGTGGCCAGCTATCCACCGGCCTACCTGCTGGACACGGCCAGTATCGAGCAGGTGGCCCAGGCCGATCCGGCCTTTCAGGCAGCCTTAGCCGGCAAGGATACTGTGTTTCATTCGGCTGTTCCGCTGACGGCCGGCGAGGCGCGCTACTGGCAGGACTTGGGATGCGAGGGCATGAACTGCGCCTTCGTGACGTTCTATGATTACACGGATGAGGGGACTATCGAGGGCATCATCAATCTGGATAACGACGAAGTGGTCGCTCAATGGGTCAACACGGCCGCGCGACCCGGCGGCTCCAGCGCGATACTGCCCAGGGTCGTGGCCATCGCCGCTGNCGATCCGCAGGTGCGCGCCATCCTGGGCGAGGATATCGGCGCGATCGATCCACTGATGATCCCNATGTCGGGNTGGCTNGGCGACAATGCCTGCCGGCAAGACTGGTGCGTCGACTTAACTTTTGAGGATCCCTCGGGAACGGGGCGAATTTACCACGTCTTTGTCAACCTTGATCAGGAAGTCGTGGCGCGCACGTTCTACACTCGCGCCCGCGCCGATCGCAGCGCGGCAAAACCANTGGCCCNGCGCAACGCTTTCACCGACGGTTGCCATGAGCAGTATGGCTGGAACGTGTGCTGGGAGATGACGGCCAACGACGGCATCAACTTCCGCGACGCGACCTTCAACGGCCAACTCATTTTTTCGAGCGCCAAGATCGGGCAGATCGAGGCCTGGTATCCCAGCTGGCCCGGCGGCTACCGGGATGAGATAGGTTTCGCGGCCACCGTGCCGCCGTTCGGCGACACGGAGATAACTGACCTGAGCGACGGCTTCGANNTACGCCAACTGTTTACCGAGTTCACTCGCTGGCCGAACTGCATTTGCTGCTACCGTTACGAGCAGACGCTCCGCTTCTATGCGGACGGCCGATTTGATCTCGTCTTCGTCTCCCACGGCCCCGGCTGTGATGATGTGTCGATTTACCGTCCATTCTGGCGCGTCGATCTCGACCTCGATGGTGCGGAAGGCGACGAGGTTTGGCTGTTTGAAAACGCCCAGTGGGTGGAAAAGTCCGAGGAGTTCGAGACCTTCCCCGTGGTGGAAGACCTATCGCCTGAGGGTCACAAGCTGGCTACCTTCGACGGCGATCTCCATTACCGCTGGTCTATGGAGCGGACGGATCCGCTCGGCCTCGACGAGGCTTATCTCTTCCTGTTGCAGTGGGGCGAGCTGGAAGGTGAGGGCCCCATCACCACCGGACCCGGGGACACGTTCATCCCTCCACGGCAGTGGATAGACGGCGAGACACTATCGGGCGAAAACATCGTCATGTGGTATGTGCCGTTGCTCAACACCAAGAAGGGCGGGCCGTGGTGGTGCATGCCTGACCCTGATCCTGACTTTTCGCCGTGCGATGCCGTCTTGCGGGCGGAGCCGTCCGGCGAGATACGCCAACCGACGGCCGAGGAGGTCGCCCAGTTGCAGGCGGAAACCCAGGCAACGCCGACCACCGGAGCGCCCACGGCCGTTCCCCAGCCAACGGCCACGCCGCGCCCCATCGACGGCGAGACNGCCGAGGAGATCATGCTCAATGCNGGGTGCGGCGCGTGCCATAAAATCGGTTCCATCGGCGAAGCCCACAAAGTTGGGCCGGACTTGACCTATATCGGGCTCACGGCGGGGGAGCGCGTGCCGGGCATGAGCGGCGAGGAGTACATCCGGCAATCGATTCTCGAACCCAATGCCTATCTNGCGCCCGANTGCCCAAACTCCCCCTGCCTACCGAATATCATGCCGCAAAATTTCCACTTGCGGCTGACCGATCAGCAACTTGAGGTGCTGGTCGAATACCTTATGGCTNTGGAAGGCCCGGAGCCGACGCCGGTTCCCGTTGGGTCGGGCATGGGGCTGACGCCGTCTCCCAAGGCCGTCAGTACGGGCAAGGTGGTCTCGCAGAGCCCGGCATCCAATTTACCCTCTACGACCATCGGGGTGCTCCTTATTCTGCTTGTGGCGGCCGTCAGTGGCTTTTTAATCTTCAAGAACCGGTCTTGAGTCGGCAGAAAACAAAAAGAGGGTCTTGCTCAAGCGAAGCAGACCCTCTTTTGATTTCTAAAAACCTGGTGGGGTTACCTGAATTTTTCGCGCAAGGCGCGCTCGACCTGACGGTCGGCATCGCGCCGGGCGATATCCTCGCGCTTGTCATATTTACGCTTGCCGCGGGCCAGNGCGACTTCTACCTTGGCGCGGCCGCCTTTCAGATACATACGCGTTGGAACGACAGTTAGCCCTTTNTGAGTCAGGTTCGTCAGGATGCGATTGATNTCCCGACGGTGGAGCAGCAGCTTGCGCGGCCGCTTGGGGTCGTGGTTTTCGCGATTCCCGTGCANGTATTGAGCGATGTTGGCCTCCAACAGCCAAAGCTCGTCGCCGCGAGCTTGCACGAAACTCTGTTGCAGGCTTACCTTATTGTCCCTGACCGACTTGATCTCAGTGCCGGTCAGCACAACACCCGCCTCGAACCGCTCCAGTATTTCGTAATCGAAGGTGGCGCGTTTGTTGTTATAAACTACTTTAATTTTGTCCTGTTTCTGATCCATACTCCAGTTCCGCACCACTTACTGGCCTGTCAAAATATATTCAATGGCCCGCATCAACTGGCCATCATCCGGGCCGCCGAGGTCCTCGGGCGTTTCGACCTCAATATCGGGGGCAATCCCCTCACCATCGATCGAGTTATTATTGGGCGTGTACCAGCGGGCAATCGTCACGCGTAACTCTGAGCCATCTGACAGAGGGTGAACCTGCTGCACCGAACCCTTGCCGAATGTGGTCTCGCCCACGAGCACGGCGCGGCCTCTATCCTGAATCGCCCCGGCGACGATCTCCGAGGCGCTGGCGCTGCCTGAATTCACCAGGACCACGAGCGGGATCTGCTCGGCGATATCCCCGTCGAGCGTGCGAAAGGTTTCATCCAGACCGCGAATATTGCGTTCGTACAACACAACACCCTCGGGCAAGAACGCATCGGCAACCGCGATCGATTGATCGAGAAATCCACCGGGATTGTCGCGCAGATCAAGAATCAGTCCGGTCATGCCCTGATCCGTCAACTGGGTGAGCGCCTCGAGCAATCTTTCTTCCGCGTTCCGGTTGAATTCGGTCAGGCGCAGGTAGCCAATCGTCGCCTCGCCGGTCATCTCCTGGGGCAAGATCTCGCTCTCAACCACTGGCACTTCGAACCGAGTGCGAACGATTGTGAATTCGACCGGTTGTTCTTCGCCCTCACGCAAGAACTTAAGGTTCACAGCTGTGCCCTGTGGCCCTCNAACCATGAGGATGACTTCGTCAAAGCTCAAGTCCAGGACTGATTGTCCGTCGATCTCAATCAGAACGTCCCCAGCTTGCACGCCGGCCAGATCAGCCGGCTGGCCGTCTATAGGCCGCACGATCTCGAACAACCCCTCGTCGTTCTCGATCACAAACGCGCCGATTCCTTCCACGGCGCCCTGCTGGTCCTGTCTCATCCTCTCGGCCACGTCGGGGGAGACGTAACGAGTGTAGTTGTCGTCCAGCGTCTCAAGCGAGCCGGCGATAATGGCGTCGCGCATCTCTTCCGCTTCCGGCAGAGAGCCGTCGAATTCGGTGGCGATCAGGCCCCACACCTCATAGAATGTCGCGAAATCGATCCCGGCCAGCGGCGACCCATCGGGCGGTGCTATTTCCATTGACTCGGCCGTGGGAACCACAACGGTCAATCTTAGTTCAGGTGTATCCGTGGGCGCCGGCGTAGCCGTTGATATATCGGTAGGGACTTGCGTGGGTGGAACTGGGCTCGCGGCGATAGTCGGTTCGGCCGTCACGAGTTCGGCCGTCGCCGAGGGCGCGGCGGCGGTCATTGCAGCGTCCACCTGGCCGGCAATTACGTCAGCTTGCGACGCGGCCGGCTCGACCAGGGCGGCCGGGGTCGGCTGCGGCGCAGTGACGCGCCCCGCCAGAAAGCCGGCGGCGCCCATGCCCAGGCCAAAAAGGACCGCCAGAGCGACCAGCACAATGCCGGACGTGGCTCGCCCGGNAGAANTNGACGATGGCTTTTGTTCGTAAGACATGTTGGGATTATTCGCGTGGAGGTTTGGGTCTAATTGAAATTTTCCTGGAGGTAGCTGATAGCCTGTTCCATAACCGGATCGCGACCGTTATCGACGTCTTCCTGGGTGACCTCGACCGGTATGTCCGGTTCGAGGCCGCTTTGATCGATCTGGATGCGGTTGGGCGTCAGCCATCGAGCGGATGTCACGTGAACTGATGAGCCATCGCTCAGGTCGAATACAAGCTGGACTGAGCCTTTGCCGAATGTCTTGCTGCNGATAAGCGCCGCGCGGCCGCGGTCCTTCAATGCGCCGGCGACGATCTCGGACGCGCTGGCGGTACCGCCGTCTATCAGGACGACTAGCGGCTCGGCCGGGGCCACAGTTTCAGCGGTTGAGCTGAACACGCGCTCTCCTTCGTCCTGGCTCTGTAAATACAAGACCGGCCCCTCATCCAGAAAATGGTCGGCGACCTCGACGGCGGCATCGCGCAGCCCACCACCGTTCTGGCGCAAGTCGAGGATAAACCGGGTGGCCCCCAACAACTGGAGGTCTTGAATGGCCGCCCCGACTTCGTTGCTGCTCTCGGCGCTGAAACGGGAGAGTTGTATATATCCTATCGTTGGATCCGCTTCGATCAGACGATACACAACCGAAGGCAGCAAGATATTGTCCCTGATCACCTCGATATCGACTGTGTCCGTCGCGCCGGGATGGCGAACAGTCAAAACAACAGGCGTGCCCTTTTCGCCTTTGATCAGATCGATGATTTCCGGCACGGTCATTTCCGCGGTGACTGGCTGCCCCTCGATGGCCAGGAGGACATCTCCCGACAGGATGCCGGCCGCCTCGGCCGGGTTGCCGGGGATGGGGTCGAGCAATACCTCACCCGTCTCCTCTGACCGCGAGATGTACGCGCCGATGCCGCCGAATGTTCCCTGCAACCGCTCCCGCTCCACCTCGCGCGCGGCCGGCTCGATAAATACCGTATAGGGATCATTTAAAGTAGAAAGTGACCCGCGAATGGCGCCATACGTGACGGCGCGCGAGTCGGGGATATCGCCCAGGAAATTGCTCCGGATTAAATCCCATGCCTCATAGTAAGTGTCCATGTTCTCGTCAGCATGGGCCAACGAGGAACTCCCGCGGCCGTTGACCAGCTCGCGGGTTAGATAACCTGCGGCGAAGGCGCTGGTGGCCAATAGCACCAGCATAAATACAGTCAGCCCATTGCGGAATCGGTTCGACATAGACACTCAAGCGCCCCTAAGGGCGCATATGAAGGGATTTTAACACAGGTGTTCGGTCGGGCAATCCGCGCTATAATCATTGGTGCCGCTGTATAGGAAGGATTAATCCTTGTAACGGCGACTTATTTGAATCGACGCGCACGGTTTCCTTGCAAAACGCCGCTTGCCCCGGAAACCAGCGCGACGCGTGTGAGTTGGTAAGTGGAGCGATCCCCAAACTGGAATCGCGAAATATTCATCATGAGAAGACTTGGCGTAGCGCGCGCAGTCGTGGCGGTACTCCTATTTTTGTGTATCACCCTGCTGGCGCCGGCCTCTGCCCAGAGCCAGGATATTGACCTGCAAGCCCAGGCCGATGCCCTGTTCCAATCGCTCTCCGTCGACGAGCGGATAGGGCAGTTGTTTCTTGTCACCTTCGAAGGCGACAGAGCCCCGGTAGACAGCGCCATCGCTGATCTCATCCTCAACTACCACATCGGCGGGGTCGCCTTGCTGTCCGAGAATGACAACCTGACCGGGTATGGAAACGCGGCCGCTGTGCCCCAACAGACGCGAGAGCTGACCGCCAACCTGCAGCGGTTATCGTTGCTGGGCATCAGCAACGACCTTCCNTTNAATGAGGAGGCCCGGCCGANGCCGGAAGCTGGCCCCCCGACAGTGCCTATCCCCTTGTTGATCGCGGTGCAAAATGATGGCGACGCGTTGCCGGTGACTAATCTTGTCGCCGGATACACGATGTTGCCCAATAACATGGCCCTGGGCGCCACCTGGAATCCCGATTACGCTCGCCGGGTGGGCGAAGTGGTCGGCCGAGAATTCGAGGCGACTGGCATCAATATGCTGCTCGGCCCATCGCTGGACGTGCTTGAACGCCCTTCTCCNCTCAGCGCCGGCGACCTGGGCACGCACTCCTTTGGCGGAGATCCCTATTGGGTCGGCCAGATGGGTCGCGCTTACATCGAGGGAGTCCATGCCGGAAGCANCAGTCGATTNGCGGTNGCGGCGCGNAGTTTTCCCGGNAAAGGCAGCAGCGACCGGCCGGTGGAAGAAGAAGTCCCCACGGTNCGGCGNTCGCTCGACCAANTGAAGCAAATCGAGCTNGCGCCCTTCTTTGCNGTATCNCGCGAAGCGCCGGGCTCCCCGGCGACGGCNGATGCCTTNATCGCCACCCACATTCGCTATCAGGGCNTGCAAGGCAACATNCGCGCGACTACCGCGCCGATGAGNCTCGACCCGCAAGCNTTGAACTCNCTCCTNTCNCTACCGGAACTCTCCCCNTGGCGGCAGGGNGGCGGNGTGGTCGTTTCCGACGCTCTGGGCGTTCGGAGCGTGCAGCTATTTTATGATGANACTGAGCAGGAATTCCCCCACCGGCAGGTCGCCAAAGATGCCCTGCTGGCCGGCAACGACCTGCTATACGTAGCTGANTTCGCCCGCGGCACNACTGATCAGGCNGCCGAGTTGATCAANGTCAAGGACACGGTCGTGTGGTTCCGCGAGCGGTATGAAATGGACCCCACGTTTCGNCAGCGCGTTGANGAAGCGGTCTTNCGCATCCTGAAGCTAAAGCTCAGGCTCTANGGCGGCGATTTATCGGCCGGCAACGTGATTCGCGACCCGCAGGANGAATCGGCGANNACCCCGCCCCTCACCACCGANGCNACTTTCTTCGACATCGCTGAGTCNGCNATTACTCTCCTCGCGCCAAGCCCTGAGGAATTGACCAGCCGNGTCGTGAGCCCGCCGTCCAGTAACGACACGATCGTGATATTCACCGATTTGCACAACGTACAGGTGTGTTCGGATTGCGAG
>JAACJX010000249.1 GCA_014237545.1 Ardenticatenia bacterium
ACGCATACCGCCCGGCCGGATAACGCCAACGCCATAGCAGCGCAGCGCCAAAGATCAACAAAAAGGGGATCACCGGCTGCGTATAACGCAGGAACTTCACGTAGAAACTGCCGGTCAATAGCACGTACGGCAGTACCCATAGAAGGACAACGACCACTGGCTGGGCGACCAGGTGAGCCAGCGCATCCCGTCCATTTGTTGACCTTTGCAGCGAGCGGATGACCTCCCAGACCACCCACGCCAGGCCGGCCAGCGCCACGAATGCCATGACCGGCCCCAGCCCCCAACGAGCCAGCATCTCGGCATAGTAGATGTAGGGCGTCGTGCCGGCATACTGCCGGGTGAAGCCGAGGTCGGCCCGGCCGCTGACCATCGCGTTTTGCGTCATTATGTTTTGCAAATAGCACGATTGGGACAAGACCGTGGTTAAGGAGGGAGTCCCAAGCTCAATATCTTGCGGGATGCAGGACCAATCGAGAACGGCAAATGGATTGGTTATCGCGAAAGTTATGAGCGTGACAGCAACACCGAAGGCTGCCCAACGGAGACGTTTTCCAGGCGCGCCAGTTACAAATGACAGCCATAGCAAAGGGAGCAGGAGGATCACGGCTGTAAATTTTGAGCCAATCGCCAACCCCACGATAATCCCCGCCATAATGAAATACAGGCGCTTCCGCCGGTCCTCTTTTTGACCAACGCCAGAATGGTCGAGCGCCGCAACCATAAAGAAAACGGCCGCCGTCACGAAAAACGTCAGGTAGGGATCGCTGGTAAAGAAGTGGGCGAGTTGAATGTGGAGCACGGCCACAGCCGCCATCGCCGCAGCAAGCAAACCGGCGGCGGGACCGTAAAGCCTTCGCCCCAGCAAGAANNTGAACAAGACGGTGCCGGTATCNAACAGGGCNGTCAGGAANCGGCCCACGGCTGCCAGNTGGTGAAACTCGATGCGGNCCGCGCCNTTGAGGACNTCGGCCGNCAGNGNCCACTCNCNGGGGAGNACGCGCAGNAGCGCNGGAGCNAGCCGCTCTANCAGCCGNNTCGNCGCCACGCCCAGATACAAGGGCACATGCCCATAGGCGAAATCGCGCGGCTCCCCCTGTAAAACAACAATCCCTTCNCTACTGGCCTCGGGAGGCCANTGGAAGGGATTGAATGTNNATGTTTCCGGCCGCCATTGGGCGGCCCAATTNTCCTGTCCGATCGATGGAAANTCGATCGTCGTGGCTACCCACGTAATGTATCGCTCNTCTGGATGGTGGTGTTGGAAACCATCCCAATCCAGACCGGTCAGGCGCAACGCGACAGCCGACAGCAGGATAACCGCCAGTGCAATGCGCTGCGCTTGGGTCACGGCAGAAGCGGACTAAAAGTCTTCGTCTTCCTTCTTGCCTCTGGCAATCACTTCGACGTCCTCGGCCGAGGCATCGCCTTCGAGTTCTGCTTCCTCTTCTTCAGCCGCGGCGTATTCGAAGCGAGCGATCACCGTGTCGGGGTCGTCGAGAATCTCGACACCCTTCGGCGCAACCAGATCCTTCACGTAAANCACGTCATCCGGCGTGGNGATGAGGGCCATATCGAACTCGATCTGGGAGACGAGGTCATCAGGCAAACACTCGATCTCGACGGAACGCGTCAAGATGGTTACGACGCCCAGACCTTCGGCCTCGGGCGCGGCTTCGCCGGTACCNACCACTTCGGCCGCGGCGCGCAACTTGACCTTCATGTCCACTTCCAGGAAATCGACATGAACGATGTCGCCCCGCGTCGCGTGCTGCTGGATCTCGCGCACCAGCACGGTATGCGTCTTGCCGTTCAACGACAAATCGGCCAGATGGGTGGTGCCAACGACCCGCAGGGCGCGTCGCAACGCTTTTTGTTCCATCTGGACGCTCTCTTGTGTCTTGCGGCCGTAAATCACGCCAGGGATCCAGCCGTCGCGCCGCAGTTGATTCGTCTGCTTGCCGATCACCTCGCGCGGTTCTGCTTCAATTACGATTCTCTCACTCATGCTCTGTCTACCCTTGCCAGCAGCGGGCCGTAAAAATTTGGCGTGTTCATCCACGCGTGCTCAACTAAAGTGGTTGTCTCATTTGATCGCCACTTCCGCTGCGGATATATTCCTTATTAAACGTCTTGTCGGCTATAATCTGTGAATACCAGACCGAATATAGAAGTATAGCGACAAAATATTCCAAGTCAATCCGGGTAAGCGAACTTTATGAGCAATCAATCNACGACTCTCGACAATTTCTATCAGTCCGTCATGCAGACCGGGAATCTGCGCACCCCCAAGCATGCCTCTCGCCTAACNTTCGCGGTGCTCCACACGTTNGGGTTTAACCTCAGNGGTGGTGTGAAGCGGGAATTGGCCAAGGCTTTGCCNAAGGACATGGCTAAATTTCTCACTCGTGGCTGGCGGTTGATCAATATTCGTCACAAAAATCTGTCCCTCCACGACTTTGCCAAGGATGTCGCCCGCCACAACGGGAACACTGATCCCGCCGTCGCCGCGACGGGGGTAAGAGTCGTCTTTCAGCAGATTAAGAAGATGCTCGACGACGATCTTATCCGCAGGGTCGGTCGAGACCTAAGCCCAGAAGTCAGAGAGTTGTGGCTCGCAGCCTAGGTAGCGCGACCCTCTTGCGACGTCTCACCTGTTTCAATCTGAGCGCCGGGNGGGNAGGCCTTGNTNCCATCCTCATGGCCTGCCTGTTATTATTATCATCTTGTACGCTCCCCGCTTCATCTACCGGTGCGCCAACCCCTGCACTGCCTACGGGCGTCACCATCTCGCTTCGAATTGACGGCGAAACACGCGAAGTGACGACCACGGCCGCGACGGTGGGCGAGGCTTTGGAGCAGGCTGGAATCTCGCTGAACCCGGCCGACGAAGTGGACCCGCCCCTTTCAAGCGCCCTCCCACTGAGCGAAAGCGCCGGCCCAACCACTGTCACGGTGACGCGCGTCACAGAGACGCTTGAAATGATCCCGGAGAGTATCCCCTATGGGCGACGCATCGTCCGCAGCGCCGAGATGTCTCCCGACGACGCGCCACGAATCCTACAAACCGGCCGCCCGGGCTTGCAAGAGGTCAGCTTGCGCATCGTCTTTCGCGACGGGCTGGAGGCCGAACGCTGGCCGACGGCTGTGCAGGTGATCGAACCGGCCGTGGATGAAATCATCATGATCGGCGTCGGCCGCGACCAGGAGACGATGACCCTACCGGGTCGGCTGGCCTACCTCAGCAATGGCCGGGCCATCGTGCTGGAAGGATCGACCGATTTACCGCGGCAATTGAATATCGAGGATACCATTGACGGCCGTGTGTTCGCCCTTTCGCCGGACGGTCAATATCTGCTCTATACGCTTAGCCGCGGCGACGAGGCCGAAGCGGCGTTCAGCAACGAATTATGGGTAATCCCGACGACGCCGGAGGCGGTTGGGCGTCCGCTGCAGATCGAAAACGTCCTGTGGGCGGACTGGGACCCGGCGTCGATTGACCCCCTACGCATCGCCTATACGACGGCCCGCTCCGTCTCTCTGCCGCCCGGTTGGGAGGCGATCAACGACCTGTGGCTGATGACGCTCCCCAACGAGGGCGAGTTGCCGTCGCCGGTCAGGCTGGTTGAGACCTACCCCGCGACGCTTGGCTGGTGGGGCGGCAATTATGCCTGGTCGCCGGACGGCCGCCGGATGGCCTACGCCTACGCCGATGAGATCGGCATCCTCGACATGCCGGGTATCGACACCGGCGATAGCGCACAGCCCGCCCCGGCAGAACCGGCGCGTGCCAGCCTGCACAATTTCACTGCCTACGAAACGAGAGCCGATTGGGCCTGGATACCTAACCTGAGTTGGTCGACCGACGGGCGCTACCTGACCTATTCGGCCTATGACTCGGAAAGCGACCAGTTCGGACTGTGGGTGGCCGATACCGCCGCCGCCGCCGGCGCCGTCCCTCTCGTCGAGAAATCCGGTCTGTGGGCGGCGGCCGCATGGTCACCGGCGGCTGGCTTCCCGGGGTCGACCATTGCCTACTTGCGCGCAATCGACCCGGACGACGGCGAAGAGAGCAGTTACTCTCTTTGGTTGGCTGACGGCGACGGCAGCAATGAGACGCGCCTTTTCCCGCCCGAGGACGAGGTGGGCCGTTTCGACCGGACCAGTCACTCGCTTTCTTGGGGGCCATCGCCGGATATGCTCGCCTTCATCTTCGACGACGAACTGCACATACTGAACCTAGTAACCAACGACTTATTTCGGGCCGGCGCGGATGACACCGTCAACAGCCATCCTACCTGGGCGCCGTATGGCATAGCTGCCCGGCCGTAATCGACGAGCGCAACGTGGCCAATTATTCGTCCCCCCCCTCTCCCGCCCGCTGGCGGGTGCTCGCGCTCTTGGCGGTGTTCGCCGCGATTCTGGCTGCACTAGCCCTGGGCGCGACGGGGGCGCGAGACGCGCACTTTACCCGCGGAATCCCCGATGGCTTACCCGAGCCGATCCAGGGCGGCGGCGCAATTTTGGGGGTCAATGTCGCCCTAGAAGCCAATGGCGACGCTCTGGCGAATACGTTAGCTGACATCAAGGCGGCAGGCATTGAAACCATCAAGCAGCCTTTTTACTTTAGCGCGGATTATCAATGGGATTCGGCCGATCAGATCGTCCAGGCGATTGCCGATCAAGGCTTGACGCTGGTTCCTCTGCTGGATGGCGACCCAACCGACGGGTTCGCCCCGCCGGAAGACGTGAGCGCCTACGCGGAATGGGCTGCTGAGTTTGCCGGCCGTTATGGAGATTCCATTGCCCACTACATCATCTGGGACGAGCCAAATCTGGCCACACATTGGGGCGGCGAGCCGGTTAACCCGAACCACTATGCCGCCCTGCTGACGGCCGCAGCCGGCGCGATTCGCGCTGCGGACCCGGACGCCAAGATCGTCGCCGCGCCGCTTGCGCCGACCACGGAGACGGGGCCGAACAACCTGTCGGAGACGCTGTTCCTGCAAGCTCTTTACGAGGCCGGCGCCGCAGGCTCATTTGACATCGTGGCCGCCAAACCTTATGGTTTCGACACCGGCCCCGGGGATAGAACCGTCAGCGCGGAGCGCCTCAACTTCAGCCGGCCGATCCTTTTGCGGGAACTGATGGAGACCCAGGGTGACGGCCATAAGGCCATTTGGGCCGGGAATTGGGGCTGGAACAGCCTGCCCGATAGCTGGACGGGGCCGCCGTCCATCTGGGGACAGACCAACGAGGAAGAGCGCGCGGCCCGCACGGTCGCCGCGCTTGACAGGGCCAGACGCGAGTGGCCGTGGATGGGCGTCATGTTCCTGGAAAATTGGGAGCCCGACGCCCCACCTGATGACCCGCGCTGGGGATTCAGCATTGCCGGCCGCCCAACGGCCGAGGCCCTGGCCGAATATCTGTCATCTCTGCCGTCCGGTGTGGCGATGACTGGCTTTCACCTGGCGGATCCGGACGACCCTGCGCAGCAATTCACAGGCCAGTGGGAATTCTCGCCCGACTTCGGCGCCGACATCGGCGAATCCGGCGATAGCGTGCGCTTCACCTTTTGGGGCACGGACGTCGGCCTGCGGGTGCGGCGGGCCGATTTCCGCGCCCGGCTTTACGCCACGGTCGACGGCCAACCCGCCAACGCTCTGCCGCGAGATGAAAACGGCTCGATGCTGATCCTCACTTCCCCAGACCCAGCCCAGGACACCATCACGACAGAGTGGGTGGCTCGCGGCCTGCCGCCCGGCCAGCACACGCTGGAAGTCGTCGCCTCCCGCGGGTGGGATCAGTGGGCATTGAACGGCTTCAGCGTGGGATACGTACCGCCAGAGGTTACAAGCCCCTGGACGCGGGCCATTCTGGCCGGGGTAGCGCTGGTCGCGGTGGGGTTGGCCTTCTATAGCGCGCGACGGGCCGAATGGGGCGCGGCCGGTCGCTCGGCGCGAGCCGCTTTTACTCGCCTGTCAGACCGCGCCCAACTCGCCGCCACGGCGGCCGCGGCGGCGCTGGTGGCGCTCACCGGCTGGCTGACCTGGGGTCAGGACGCGCTGGGCATTTACCGGCGGTTGGGCGACGCCGGCCAATTGGCCGCCACGGCTGCCGCGGCGGCGGTGTTCTATGTCACGCCGTCGTTCCTGCTGTTCATGCTTGCCCTAGCCATTCTCTTCGTCCTGCTGGTGCTTCGCCCGGCGTGGGGCCCTGCAATAAGTACCGAGAGCTAAACAGGGAACGTAGACTATGACGGAAATGAGTATCGAACAAGCGCACCATGCGCACCACGCCACGCCCAAGGAAGAAGCGCGCCACATCGACAACATGAAGTTCGCCATGTGGCTGTATCTGGCGTCCGAAGTGGTCATCTTCGCCACGCTGATCGCCATCTTCGTCGTCTTCCGCGTCCACAACCCGGAGCGTGTCGAGGAAGTGCATAAGGCGTCGGGCTTGTTCCTGGTCAGCCTGAACACCTTCCTG
>JAACJX010000329.1 GCA_014237545.1 Ardenticatenia bacterium
TGGCGAACTGGACGCATGACGACTACTGGTACCCGGCGATGGTTCGGGAAGTGGATGGCGAGCGCGTCTACGTCCATTTTGACGACGGCGACAAGGAATGGACGACGGCCGAACGCTTGCTGGCCGTTGACATCGAGCCGGGGGATCGCGTCCACTGTCGCTGGAAAGACGGCCGCTATTACTATCCGGGGCGGGTCACGCAAATCGCGGGCGAAAAGCTCCATGTCAAGTATGATGACGGCGACGAGGAATGGACGACCCTCCGCTGCCTGCGCGTCACGCGGTAGGAGAGGTGTGACCAACGCCGCGCTCTTCGTCGAATTCAACTTTTATCTGGCTTTTCCCGACCCATCCCATACTGATTATATCGTGATGGCCTGATCCCTCTCGCCAATCTATCGGTGCGGGGATACGTGATGTTTTCCGCCGCCGGAAGCATCGGCGTAATTCATCTGCCCCTGAATTACCAAACCGGTTTCAATTGGCACGACCCATTGCCACCGGTTTCGGACACAGGGAGCAACCGATTTCAGTCGGTTTTGTGTGGTCCATGAAACGTTCAACAGGACCCAAGAGAAAAGCCATCTGGCAGCAGATGACTTTTCTTTTTGGCGTTCTTCTCCCCTGTATCGTGGTGCCTGGGGCTACCCCGTCACCCTCTTCTTTATTTGTTTAGTAAGCCCATCCGCTCATAAGCTATTGCCATCGCTTCCCAGCGATAGGCGGAGATTTCCGCGGCCTCTTCGTAGTCGAACGGGTCGCGGGTGAGCTTGCCGTTCGTTTCGTAGTACCGGGCCATCGCTTGCCAGCGCGCTGCCTGATTCTTCGACGCCTCTTCGTAGTCGAACGGGTCGCGGGTGAGCATGCCGTTAATTTCGTAGAACCGGGCCATCGCCAGCCAGCGCGCCGCGGAGAGATCAGCGGCCTCCGCCGCGTCAAAAGCGGCCCCACTCGTTCGATCGGCCGTCTTCGCGTCTGGCAGCGGCGCGAGCGACAGGGGTGTTCCCCTGCTCACGACTACCCATAGCCCCAGGGCAGCGAACAACAACACGACAAATAGCAAGGGCCCAATCTGCTGTAAATTCATCCTTTGGTTCATCTCATGTCTCCTTGTATCTGTTTTGGGGTTCCACCAATTCGGACTCTGTCTCGATCACGTTCAAACTTATCCACACAATAACCGGCGCNCCGTCCGGGACCGTATGTGCCGCCGTTTCTTAGCGTATTTTCCAGATGCATTTCGCGTATCTGTTATAATGCAAGGTGAGTTGACGCCGCGATCCGGCGCCGTGGAGGCCCCAACGAGAGAAGAACATGACATTGCAGATCTTCCTCCTCGGTCAATTCAATCTGCGGGTAAATGATCAGCCGCTCAAGCTGCCGTCNCGGCCCGCGCAGTCCTTGCTGGCCTACCTGGTCATTCACGCCGGGATGAAACAGCGGCGCGAGAAACTGGCCGGCCTCTTATGGCCGGAGGCCACGGAAACAAACGCGCGCAGTTACCTGCGTCAGGCCTTGTGGCGCATCCGCAAGGCGCTGGAAGGCAGTTCACTCGACAGCGACCGCTTTCTGGATGTTGACGACATCAGCGTCACCTTCAGCGACGACGCCGCGTATTGGCTGGATGTGGCCGGCTTCCTCTCCCCGGGCAGCACCCCCGCGCTTGATGCTCTACTGTCCGCCGTTGCCCTCTACAAGGGGGAGCTGCTGCCCGGCTTCTACGACGAATGGATTTTCCCGGAACGAGACCACCTGCAGGCTGCCTATCACCAGAAGATGGGCGAGCTGCTCGAGAGGCTGCTGGTAAGCGAGCGTTGGATGGACGCCGTGCACTGGGGCGAGCAGTGGATTCGCCTGGGCCATTCACCCGAAGCCGCCTTCCGCGCCCTACTGCGCGCCTATGCCGGCCTTGGCGACAGGGGCATGGCCCACTCAACCTACAAACGATGCGTCGAGGCCCTCGATCGTGAACTTGGAATCGAGCCCTCGCCCGAAACTCAGCAGCTTTACGAATCTATCCTTTTGGAGCAGCGCGATATCGCGCCTCATGGGGTGGGTCGAACCCCGGATCAGAGGGTGAATCGCCCCCCGTTCCTGGATGCCGGCGGGGGACAGGAAAGCGACAAGCCGCTGTTCGTGGCTCGCGAAAACGAACTGGCGCAGCTCGAAGGTTTTCTCAATCGTGCCCTGGAGGGNAGGGGCCAGGTGATTTTTATCACGGGCGAGGCGGGCAGCGGTAAGACAGCCCTCATCCAGGAATTTGCCCAGTACGCTCATGACAATCATCCGGACCTGGTCGTCGCCGCAGGATACTGCAATGCGCACACCGGCATCGGCGATCCCTACCTACCCTTCCGCGAGATCCTGGAACTGCTGGCGGGCGATGTGGAAGCCCAATGGGCGGCCGGCGCCATCAGCAGCGATCACGCTCTTCGCCTCTGGGCCGTTTTGCCGATCACCTGCGAAGCCCTCGTGGAAACTGGGCCAGACTTGATCAACACCTTTATACCGGGTGACGGGCTGGCCCACCGCGCCCAGGCGCATCAATCGGGCACGGCCGTCTGGAAGGCGCGCCTGCTTGATCTGGTGGAACGCAAAGCGGCCGACCNCGGCATCCTGAATTTGCAGCAAACTGCCCTATTAGAGCAGGTCACGCGCGTCCTGAAAGCGATCTCTCGCCAGGTTCCCCTCGTGCTCGTCGTCGACGATTTACAATGGGCGGACCTGGGCTCGATCAGTCTGCTCTTTCATCTCGGCCGTCAGCTCTTAGGCAGCCGCATCTTGCTCATCGGCGCCTATCGGCCCGAAGAAATAGCGATCGGCCGCGACGACCAGCGCCACCCGCTGGCTTCCGTGGTCGGCGAATTTCAGCGCCAGTATGGCGATCTGCTCGTGGATCTCGATCTTGCGGAACGAACTGGTTTCGTGGAGGCGGTTCTGGATAGTGAACCCAACCGCCTCGGCACCTCGTTCAGGCAGTTATTGTTCCGGCAGACGAATGGCCACCCGCTCTTCACCATCGAACTGTTGCGCGGGCTGCAAGAGCGCGGCGATCTGCAGCGCGACATGGACGGCCGCTGGGTCGAAGGCCCTTTCTTAGATTGGGAGAAACAGCCGGCGCGCGTGGAGGCTGTAGTCGCCGAACGCGTCGGCCGCCTGGCTCCGCCACTGCGCGAAGCGCTGCGCGTGGCCAGCGTGGAAGGGGAGGTGTTCACGGCCGAAGTAGTCGCACAAATACGTGGCTGCGGCGACGATGTCATGATGGAATACTTAAGCGGCGACCTTGACCGGCGGCACCATCTCGTTCGCGCGCACTCCATCATACGCATCGATGGCCGTCTGTTGTCCCGCTACCGCTTCCGGCACATCCAGATCCAGAAATATCTCTATAGCAGTCTTGACGAAGTGGAGCGCGTTCATCTGCATAAGAGAGCCGGATCGATTCTTGAAAATCTGTATGGCGGGCAAGATGAGGCCGCCGCCATTGCCCCACAATTAGCGCGCCACTTTCAGGAAGCGGGTATCACCCANAAAGCCATCCTTTACTTGCAACAGGCCGGTGAGCGGGCTCTACAGCTATCCGCTTACCAGGAGGCCGTCGCGCACCTTTCCGATAGCTTGTCACTTCTGGACACGCAGCCGGAATCCGGCGACCGTGCGGCGCTGGAGGTCGACCTCCAGCTCGCGCTGGGCCGGGCNTGGCTGTCCAAGGGCCTCCCCGCTATGGAAATGGAAGCTGCTTACATCCGGGCCCGCGATCTCTGCCGGCAGTTGGGCTTGAATACCCAACTTTCAATCGCCAGCGGCGGGCTGGCCATCCTCAATTACGTCCGTGGCCAGCATCATCAGACGCTCGAATTCGCGCAGGAAGCGCTGAGTATTGCCCAGAAAGAGCAGCAGCCAACCCTTGAGCTGCTCGGGCACTGGTATCTGGGNCTCAGTCTCTTTGGCCTGGGTGAATACACGACCGCCCGAGAAAATTTCATCCTCGCCATCCATGTCTACGATCCCGAAGAACATCACCACAGCCTGGTGGAAATGCGCGGCGTCGATGCNGGTGTGAGCGCCATCGCCTATGATGCCTGTTGCCTGTGGTGCCTCGGCTTTCCCGATCAGGCNATAAAGCGCCGGGAGGAGGCTTTCGCGCTTGCCCGGCAGATGGGCCATCCCTTCACGCTGGAGGATGTGCTTTGCTATGCTGGCGGNATGCTCGGTTCCATGCGCCGTGACGCGCCGTCTCTCAAGAANAGCGCCGAGGAAATGATNGAACTCGCCAGGGCAAATAGTTTCGTTGGATGGTTGAGAATCGCNAACTGCCTTCGCGGAGAGGCGCTGGCCATNCTCGGCGAGNCGGACAAGGGGATTNCCCTCATGAGTGCCAGCCTGGAGGAGATTGTGGCNTCNNGTGAGCGCACCAGCCTGCCGGNCAGGTANTGCTCGCTCGCCCAAACATATTTGCTTATCGGGCGGGTCGTAGAGGCTGAAGGAGCGCTGGGCGAGGCCTTCAGGTGGCTAGAGGCGACCGACGAACGCAACTGGGAAGCCGAGCTTCATCGCGTGCAGGGTGAATGGTTCGTGGCCATCGGTCGCGACGGGGATGCACAGGCTAGCTTCGATCGCGCGCTGCAGACAGCTCGCCGTCAGCAGGCGAAATCGTGGGAGCTGCGCACGGCTGTCGACCTGGCGCGCCTCATGCAGCGACAGGACAGAGTCGCTGAGGCGCGACGGATGCTGGCAGATGTCTACAACTGGTTTTCTGAAGGATTCGATACGCTTGATCTGGTCACAGCCAGGGCTTTGCTTGACGAGCTGGAACAGGGCTCTCCCTCCACCCTATAGCTCCTCTTAGAAAGGTACTGCTTCAATTCGCGCCGGAATGCGCAGCAGCGACAGGCCCAGCAGTGGGGCTTTTCAAGCGCGTAACAAGTGGTTGAGTATCTACTTCCCGCGCCGAACCCTCTCACCGTAAGTGGCTTACAGAGTCCTCGCCTAGCCCTATTCAATATATTACTTTTTTATTCCCTCTGCCGGACACAGCGGCCGAACCTCACACTGAACCCGAATTCGATCCTTCGGCCATTTTGAGTGGACCGATGCCGGGTGTGTAATAGCTATATGACCCAGATTTGTGCCCTCCAGGCCTGTTTTCGGTCGATTTCGCGATTTCCTACGGCAGGATCGCTTCGCTCCCCCACCCCGGTAATAGGTTTTGGCGTCGGCGAAAGCTTTTCAGGGGCGCGCCGGGTCGCTGGAGATAGCCAGTGACCGGGGTTGCGGGTCGTTGGAGTGGGAAATGTGAGGAGTAGAAGCGATTACCGGGCGATTATGGAGCGGTTATGGCCGGGATTCTGCCGGGGTAATTTCGATAAACTATGCGAAAAGAACAAATGATCGGGCACGAATTAATTATGAGCTACTAATGATTAAATGCGGGGGTGGAGTGGCAGTCGGCAAGTGGCAGGTGATTCGCGCTCGTGGGTCGTTATCTTAGTCGGGCAGCGATCTGCGGTTGCTGGTCGTCGGTCTGTGGCACGTGGCAGGAACAATTGCGCCCTTGTGTCCTGGCGCCCTTGCGTTTAGTTCCGTCAGCGGTCGATGGTTGTCGGTCGGCCGCCCACCCTCTTCACTTGTAACTCGTCACTCGTAACTCATCACTCGTAACACGTCACTCTCGGAAGATCATCTCCCTCACGTCGGCCAGGCCCATCTCCGCCTCGGCCAGCGGGTGACGCTCCAGGAACTGGGCCAGCAGCGCCAGGGCCAGGCCGAACACCTCGCTGCGGTTGGCGCCGAACGCGGCGTTGAGCGTGCCGTGCACTCGCCCCAGCTCCAGCACCTGTTGCGGCGACAGGCGAATGCTCGTCCACTTGTCGGCCGGCTCGCGGCGCGGCAGCGGCACGTCCCACAGCAGGTAGAGCGACTCCAGGTCCGTGACGCCCTCGGGGATCTCGCGCGTGCGGCCGGTAACGGCCGTGCGCAGTGCCTCGACGCGGGCGGTCAGCACCGACACGGCCAGGTCGGGCAAGTCGGCGCGGCCAAGCGCCTTGGGCAGCCGGCCGGCCAGGTCATCGAGCTGGGCTTTCTGCTCCGGATGCAGCGCGACATAGACATTCTGCCGGGCCACTTGCCGGCGCGGGCGGCCGCGGCGCGGCTTCTCGCGCAGCAGCTCCTTCAGCGTGCTGACCCGCGGCTCTTCATCATTGTCGCGCTCTTTCGAACGAGATTCCCGAATCTTTTCCGATTTCATCTTATATAGTGACGAATGACGAGTGACGAATGACGAGTTAAGAATCCGCGTTCCCGCGCAGGGTTTTGATCGATGAAACAGTCATGGCGATGATTTCTTCTACTTCATTCATCAAGGGCCGGAGCCTTGGTTCAGGCATTATATTGCCTTTGACTAACAACTCCAGCCAATACAGGGTCTCATCGGCCTCTTCTTCGACGATCTTCAGCTTGTTTATCATGTCGGCGCGCGACTTGGCGCGCATGGATGCCCGGTAATTGGCTCCCACCGAGGTGCCCGATCTCAACATCTGATGCCCCAGCACCTGGGCCACTCCATATAGCGGCAGCGCCGAGTAGACATTCATCACCCGCAACGCCATCGCCTGTGTTCGATCACGCAATGGAAACTCGCTCACTTTGCTCACCTCCCCTCTTAACTCGTCACTCGTCGCTCGTCACTCGTCACTCCGCTTGGCGGTATCCCGTATGCGTTTCCAGGAATTTCGCGACGAACGCTTCGTCAATTTGGGTGCCGCCGGTGGCGAGGAGTTCGAGACAGAGATGGAGACAAAGGAGACAGATAGAGCGCGGGTAGCCGCGGGTCTCGCGCCAGATGGGCAGGATCGCGTCGGGCAGGAAGAGCGGCGGCTGGCGGCCGTCGCGCCCGGCGGCCAGCAGGCGATACTCGATCAGCGCCGCCGTGTCGTCGGGGGCCAGCGGGTCGAGCGACGACCGGGTGGCGACGCGGTCGTTGAAGTCTTTCGAGTGGCGCAGGTTGATGTCCAGCTCGGGACGGCCGAGCAGGATCAACTGGTAGGCCTTGCCACCGCGCGGGTCGCGGAAGTTGAGCAGGCGGCGCAGCTCCTTGAACTGCTCCGGCTCCAGCTCGTGGGCCTCGTCGATGATCACCAGCGGCAGCACGCCGCGGGCCGTCGTCTCGGTCAGGAAGTCGCGCAGTTCGTTGAGCTGGTCCTCGGTGGCGCGGCGGGTGCGCACGCCGAACTCGGCGGCGATGCGCCGCAGCAGCAGCAAGCCGCTCTTCTTGGGCGGCTCGTCGACGCGCGCGGCCACGAAATCCGGCCGGCGGTCATAGCGGCTGTGGAACCACGAGGCCAGCGTCGTCTTGCCCGTGCCCACCTCGCCGACGACGACCGACGCCCCCTGCCCCGCTTCGACCATGTAGCTGACCTTCGACAGGGCGCGGCGCGTCTCCGTGGAGAGATACATGAAGCGCGGGTCGGCCTCGATGGTGAACGGGGCCACGACCACCCCCAGCTTCTCCCAATCCGGCTTGTAGCGCCCCAAATCAGTTTCCAAAAGGCTCTCGACCATCGCAGTTCTCCTCTATGCGCGATCCACGCGATCGCGAAAACTTATAGCCTGTAGCGCAATCTGTTAGTTTGCGCCTCCAGAGTAGGCTATCTGACAGATAGCTCTACACCTAAACCAAGCCACAAGGCTCAGAACAATAGAAGTATACAGGATGACAAGCCAATTGTACAGTGCCTAGATGGAGATTTAAAGATCATCTTGACCCGGTACATGATCCGAATCTACAATCTATATGCTATAGATCATCTTGACATAGGCAATTTGTGCATTTATAC
>JAACJX010000346.1 GCA_014237545.1 Ardenticatenia bacterium
CCAATTGCTGGGTGCGATTTAAGTAAGTGTGATAGCGCGTGAATTCGTCGGCAAACCGGTCGCCGCCGGGGAAGGCGCTGGCGAAGATTACACCAGTGTCGTCGCGTAGGGCTACCGGAAGCATCCAGCGATCAGGGAGATGCTTGCCGGTGCTGGTGGGTTTGAATGTTTGGATGAGAGGTATGCCCGCTTCGCGCAGCGCGTCAAGCCCGGCAGCCATCGCCAGTTGCGTGGTCATGTCCAGGGCTTCAATCAGATCGGCGGGGACGCCGTATTCCTCGGCCAGGTCGAAGGAGCCGGGCCGGCCGGCCAATTTGATGACCTCAGTCGGGTCGGAAATAGTCTCGAAGCGGCCGCTGCCGTCCTCGCTCTTCACCAGGCGGGTGATCCGCTTTTTCACCATCAGGTTACGGAAGCGCTCTGGGATGAGATCGACAAATTGCTCGCCGCGCAAGATGCGCATGGCGTTGTCGGGGTCCATCACCGCCTTGTTTGAGCCGGGCAGTCCAAGGCCGGTGCCGCTGATGACGATCGATCCGAGTGGCGTCTCGTTGCGGTCATAGGCGCGTTGCGCGGCGGCCTGGGCATGGCCGTTGCTCTGCAATACCTGAGCCAGCGCTTGGGCCAGCGCGTCTAGTGACGCGGCCGTTGATTGCGCATTATTATTCATATATCTCTCGCCTGCGGCGGCCGTATCCGGGATGGCTGCCGTCTGATGTAGATGTGTAGTCTGTTGTCCGTTATCTGGTGTCCGTGTTGCGGCCGTCTCTTCCGCGCCATATCCCGCCGCGTACAGGCCACACAAGGCCTGGTTGAACGTCGGCAGCTCGCCGCCCTTGGGGTGATTCGTCAGCAGGGCGACTACATCTTCGCGGTCGCCAAAGATGTCCTTCACAAAGCCACGCAAGGCGCGTTTCGGGCCAACCTCGATGAAGGCGCGGACGCCGGCGGCGTACATCGTTTGCAGGCCTTTCACCCACTGCACGGGCGAGGCGATCTGCTTTTCGAGCAAGTCCTTAATCTCGGTTTCGTTGGCAGGGTAAAAATCACCGGTGACATTGGCCACCAACGGCAGGCGCGGCGGGGCGATGTCCATCCGATCGAGCATCTTGCGCAGCGGCGTGCTGGCCGGGGCGACGATGCGGGTGTGGAAGGCGTGGCTGACCGGCAGCTGCATGGCCTGATAGCCTCGCTCCTGGAACAGCTTGATCGCCGCCTCGACAGCCTTGCTCTCGCCGCCGATAACCGATTGGCTGTTGCTGTTGATGTTGGCCGGGACGACGTAACCGTCGACCTCCTTCAGGGTCGCTTCGACCACTTCGAAAGGAGCCAGCACGGCCGCCATCCAGCCGTTGTCGTCCATTTTGACCCGCGCCATCTCNCGGCCGCGCCCNGCGGCGGCTTCCAGCGCCTGGGCGAANGGTAGCACGCCGGCCGCNACNAGCGCGCCGTACTCNCCCANCGAGTGGCCCATGACCATGTCGGGCTCGAACCCGTAGTCGGCCAGCAGCCGGCGCATNGCTTCNTCCAGCGTCAGCATGGCCGGCTGGGTGATCTCCGTTTGCATCANGTCCAGNTTGGCTTGGCCNACGGCTGCNTTGTCTNCCGNATCGACGAACAGNTACGAACTNAGCGGCCGGCCGAGAATGGGCTGCATGATGGCGTCGGCTTCATCCAGCGTGGCTTGTACCGTAGGAGAGACAGCCGCNAACTCGCGGCCCATGTTNACATACTGGCTGCCCTGGCCGGGGAAGAGGAAGGCTAGTTTGCCGGGCTTGGGGCCTCGGCCNCGGAAGATGCCCTGGGCCTCCATNGCTTTCCAGGCTTGGGGCGTGTCAAAGCTCATCACCTTGCGCGCCTTTTGCAGCCGGTCGAGCAACTCTTCATGGTCGCCAAAGTCGATGACCAGNCGTTCTTTGGCGCCGATGTCCACCGCCTTGGGCAAGGCGCGAGGCGGCGTCCAGCCGGCTTCGGCACGGCGGAGCACTTCGTCGAGTTTGGTCTTCAGCTCATCAGGGGAGTTCGCGCCGAGGGCGAGGATGCCGCGAACTGGCGCGACGACCGGCGATGGACGATGGACGGCGGGACTGCCTTCNGCCGTGGTCTGTTGTGGTCTGTGGTCTATTNTCTGCCCCATCGAAGCGCCGGCGAACTGCTTCGGCTGCCGCGCCAGCATCCCCGGCACATACTCCTCCATGACCAGGTGGAAGTTCGTGCCGCCGAAGCCGTAGGCGCTGACGCCCGCGCGGAGCGGCGTGCCGTTGCTACGCTGCCATTCCCGCGCCTCGTGGAGCGGGTAGAATGGCGTTGANTGGAAATCGATGTTGGGATTGGTCGGGTTGGCGTTGAGGGTCGGCGGCAAGATCTTGTGATGCAGAGCGAGCGTGGCCTTCAGCAAACCCGCCGCGCCGGCCCCGGCCTTCAGATGGCCGATGTTGCTCTTGGCTGAGCCGAGACCGATGCTGCCGCGTGGCGCGCCGCTGAACATCGTCGATAGGCTCTCCACCTCAACGACATCGCCCACCCGCGTGCTCGTGCCATGGGCCTCAACCAGGGTTGCCGTGGCCGGGTCCAGCCCGGCGGCTTCCCAGGCACGCTCCACGGCCAGTTGCTGGCCGATAGGGTTCGGAGCGGTAATGCCCTTGCCCTTGCCGTCGCTGCTGCCGGCGACGCCGCGAATGACGGCGTAAATCTTGTCACCGGCGCGTTCGGCGTCTTCCAGGCGCTTGAGCAGGAACGCGCCCGCGCCCTCGCCCATCACGAAGCCGTCGGCGCCGTCACCGAACGGCCGCGTGCCGGTGGCGCTGAGGGCGCCGATCTTGCAGAACTTGACGAATGTGGTCGCGCCCATGTTGCGGTCGACGCCGCCGGTGAGGACGGCATCTACCTTGTGCTCGTTCAGAAGTTGGATGGCGGCCTCGACCGCGGCGAAGCTGCTGGCGCAGGCGGCGTCGGTGATGAAGTTCGGGCCGCGCAGGTTGAGCATGTTAGCGACGCGCCCGGAGACGATGTTGGGCAATTCACCNGGCATCGAGTCCTCGGTGATGGGCGGCACGTCCCGGTCCAGCGCGGCGTGGAATTGCTCAATGAGGGCTTCTTGGGCTGCCGGAGAGAGTTTGGCAAACTCTGGCGTACTNCGCAGCCAGCGGACGTATTCGGGGAAAACGATGCGCTGTGAAGTGACGTAGTGCAGCTCGCCACCCATGGCCGTGCCCAGGATGACGCCGGTGCGCTCGGTGTCCAGCGGCCGGTCGGGATAGCCGAAATCGGCCAACGCGTCGGCGGCGATGGTGACGGCCCACTGCTGCCCCTCGTCCATCGACGCAGCGACTTTGGGCGGCACACGAAATCGCTTCCAGTCAAACTCGAAGCCCCGCACCCAGCCGCCGATCTTGCTGTAGGTCTTGTCAGGCGATTTGGGGTCAGGGTCGTAATAATCGGCGATGCTCCAGCGCTCGGGCGGCGTTTCGGTGATGCTGTAGCGCTTGCCGACGATGTTGTTCCAGAACGCGGCCGCGCTTGGCGCGTCGGGTAGTATGGCTCCCACCCCGACGATGGCAATTGCGCGATCTGCTGAATCCATAACGGTGTTTCCTCAAAACAAATCATTAACCACGGACTTTCACGGATGTGACGGACTGAACGTATAGAAAAGCTGGATTGCCGTGTTCATCCGTTTTGTCCGTGTCATCCGGCGGCTCAATCATTTAAAAAGCGCGGTTGAGATGGTCGCGGGCGAAGTTCATGTCCTCGACCAGGCCTGCCTGCACGGCGTAGATGCCGGGCAGGTTGAGCGAGCCGGCCAGGTTCGGGTCAGTTTGCCCCGCGCCGATGGCCCACTGCAGGCCGTCCGTGGCGACCTTTAGCGCGGCGATTCGGCCGTGGATGCGGGCCAATGCTTGCCGCGTGGGTACGTCGAGGTGGATGGCCTCGGTCGGATGGGCGACAACGCGCTCGGCGAAGACGGCCGCCGTCTCGGCCCACGCGATCAACTCACCCAGGCGGAAGAGCACGTGCTGGTTGCGCGTCAACCGGTCAAGACGGGCGCGCTCCAGGATGACGGCCAGGGCGCGCATCGCCAGCGCGGCGAAATTGGCGCCGTTGTCCGGCTCGACGGCGTGGAGGCTTTCCAGCCGAGTGGCCCAGTCGTTGTAAAACGCTCCTTGCGTTTTCAGGTGTTGCTGCCAGCGGTCACGGGCGATAGTCCATTCCATGATCTCCGACGTGCCCTCATAGATGCAGGTGATGCGCACGTCGCGCTTGATCTTCTCGACCATGTATTCTTTGGTGTAGCCGTAGCCGCCGAGCGCCTGAATGGCGTCTTCGGCCGCCTTGTTGCCCGATTCGGTGGCCATGTACTTGGCGACAGCGCCTTCGGTCTGTAGCCCTTCCTCGCCGCTGTCCAGTCGTTCGGCGACCCACTCGATGTAGGTGCGGGCGGCTTCGAGGCGGGCGGCGTTGGGGACGATCAGCTTGTGGGTGTAGCCTTGCTTCTCGCTCAGNGGCGCGCCGCCCTGGATGCGTTCGTGGGAGTAGCGAATGGCGCGCCGTAGCGCTTCCCAGCCCGCGCCGAGGCCAAACGCGCCGACCATCAGGCGAGTGTAGCCGAAGACGGCCTGCGCCTGCGCCAGGCCCTGCCCTTCGACNCCGCCGACCAGGCGCTCGGCCGGGACGTAGACGTCCTCCAGGAAGAGGGCGGCCGTGTTACTGGCGCGAATGCCGTGTTTGTCTTCGCCCTTGCCGTGACTGAGGCCTTCGGCCCCGCGCTCAACCACGAACCACGACGGCCCGCCGGGGGCCAGGGCGAGGATAGTATACAGGTCGGCCACGCCGCCGTTGCTGATCCATTGCTTGCGGCCGCTGATCTTGTAGCCGGTGACGCTGCCATTATCCTGCACGGGCACGGCCTTGGTGCTCATGGCTGCCAGGTCGCTGCCGGCCTGCGGCTCGGTCGCGCCATAGGCCATCAGAAGCGCCTCATCGGCGATGCGGCCCATCCAGTGCGCTTTTTGCTCCGGCGTGCCGCCCACGCGGATCGGATCCGACCCGAGGAACGTCGCCAGGACGCCCGTGGCCACGCCTAGGTCGATTGAGGCCATTAGCTCAGAGACGCGGTAGATATCATACGCCCCGCCGCCGAGGCCATTGAACTCCTCAGGGATGAACAAGAGATGCAGACCAAGCTGCATGGGGTCGTATAGCTCTTTTAGAACTTCTTCAGGGAATCGATCTTCGTGATCGAGCTCCAGCAAATAATCAATCGTCAGTTTCCGCTCGGCGTACTTCCGGAGCGTATCCAGGATCATATCGCGGGTTTCGTCATCTAAACCTGCACCGGCCATCTGATTCTCCTACGGAAAGGGTCTGGAGAACGCGACGCGAGGCTGTCCGGTGAATCGAGGAATGTATCACCGACGCGATAGAATGTATGCCCGTGTCCCGTTCCTAGGCTACATTGTAAAGGAGGGAATCATTGGGTTTTAGTGACAAATGTAATGGAAATAATAGGCAAAAGGCATAACGCGATGTGTCATAAAAGGGGAGTACCCCCGACAGGACTCGAACCTGTGCACCTGGCTTCGGAGGCCAGCGCTCTATCCTCTGAGCTACGGGGGCAAGTAAGATAAATTGTCCCACAGGCGGGGGCGACTGTCAATTGCGGCGGCATAATGCCAGGCATTTAAAGCGATTGCTCACCCACCAAATGGGATCGCGATCGCCACCAGCAACACACCGACGGCCACAAGGAGCAGGCCCGTTTTCCACGGGTTCGTGCCCGTGTATTTGCCCCATTCATAGCCGGCATAGAACAGCACGGCGAAGGAAACGACGTTGGAGACGCGGATGGCCAGCGCGTGATCGTGGGTCAGGATTACGAACGGCAACAGAGACGGCAGCACAGCCAGCACGGCCACCAGCACCGAGGCCGCGCCGCCGGTCAGATCCTCGCGCTTCAGGCGAACGGGTTGCGGTTTGCTGTCGTCCAGGTGATCGAGAATTTCCTCGTAGAGCGATTGCCGCTGGCTCTCGCTGGTGATCGGTTCGAGGATGAAATCAAGTTCATCGGCGACGGCCGCCACGGCCTCTTCCGGCGTGTCGGCCGACTCAAGATACCACAAGATGCGGTGCTTCTCGCCGCGCTCAAATACCTCGGTCAGTACGTACACGATCCCATCGATGACGCCCCAGGCAAGAATCGCCAGAATGGCTCCAACGAGCAGTTCGTTAACGTATTCAGAGGTAACAGCCTCGCCGGGCGACAGATGAAAAATACGAAACGCCAGCGTGAACGTCAACAGG
>JAACJX010000469.1 GCA_014237545.1 Ardenticatenia bacterium
AAAGAAGGTACGCCAGTTGTAGGTTGTCAGGAACACGGCTGAAATAAGCCAGGCGGCGATGGGCAGAATCATGTGCTTCAACAAGCTGAGGAAATAGTCCACCGGGTTTTCAGGCGGTGGCGCGTCCACCATTCCGCCAAAAGGCAATACTTTGAGTTATGCCGCGAAGATCAAAATTAAGAACAAGCCGTAGAACCAGGCCGGCGCGGCCGACGTAGGGGCCAGAGCCAATACCGTCTTATCCATAAAACTACCATAGCGCCGAGACAGGCTCAACCCGGCGAACAAGGCAACAAAAAACAAGATCAGGTTCGCGCTGCCAAAAAGCAATAGGGTGGAAGGCAGGCGTTCCAGCAGAATATTTCTGACCAGGCGCGAGCCGCTATCGCTCACAATTGCCTGAGAAAAGCCCAGGTTCAACGTCATCCCGTCGCGCAGATACTCAAAGCTGCGCAGGATGAACGGCCGATCGAGNCCAAAGCGCTTGGCCTCCAGCTCGACGCGGGCGTTGATAAAAGCGATGCGTTCTTCGCTGTTCATGTTCTTGAACGACGGATCGGCCGTGGCGGCCAGGGCCACGGTTTCGCGTATCGTGGCCAATCGCATCTTNTCAACTTCGCCGCCCATATTAGCGACGATGATCGTGATGTAGACGCCGATGGCGACGGTGATAACCAGCGCCACCAGCTTCAGGAACGTATAGCGAGCCAGTCGTTTTGCGCCCTGTATGCGGGCCTTGCGTGCCGAGGCCTCAATGGATTCGACGTCGACTTCGGCATTGAGGTTGAAGTCGCCGGAGATTGCGTCAGTGGCCATAGTCTTACCTCATTTTCCTGTAAGAATCGCGGAAGGAATTCAAGTAGGAGGAGGTGACCCGGAAGTCACCTCCACCTGCTTACTATATTTTAGCACAGACGCAAGCCCGCGCTAAATGTCAAACCCAGTAAGAACTACGGGGCGGTTACGAACTCGTAGCTCGACAGAGCGGGGATGGCTACCAGCTTGGACACAACGACGACGTCGAGGCGGTTCGAGCCCTCGGCCAGTCCGCCGGTCACGTCGGAGCCCAGGACCGCTTGCCAGACACCGTCCTCAGCGTTCTCAGCCACGCCTTCGGCAACCAGGGCGCCGTTGGCGTCGAACACCAGGTAGTTCACGGCTTCGATATCGGCGGCCGGATACGGCCCGTCGAAGACATCGACGAAGATATCGAAGGCAGCTTCCTCACCAATGGTGACGCGCGCCGGGCCGTCGATCTCGACGACCGGGAAGGCGGGAGCGCTGAAAGCGGAGAAGCGGCTCGCCAGATCGGGATGGGCCGCGAACTGGCTCAGGACCGCCTGACCCTCGACCGGGAACACNCCGGAGAGGTAGTACGGGCCGGTGCTGATGTAGTAGTGGCCGTAGCGACGGGCGAACTCAGCCAGGTTGCTGTAGCGCGCGGCCGCGTCTTCGGCGGTCACGTACTCGCCCAGCGTCGCGGCGTAGGGGATGAAGCCCTCTTCCGTGGCGGCGGCCAGTTCGGTGGCGAAGACCTCAAGCGACGGNCCNGAAATCAGGTTCGTCTGCTCGATCTCGTTCGCCGCAGCCTTGTCAGCGGTGAAGGCAAATCCACCGTTCGCTTCGCCACGCAGCATGATGGCCATGTTGTGCCAGGCAGCGTCGGAGTAGTCATAGACACCGGCCGGCCACCAGGAACTGACGGCGTTCTCGGCATCCAGGCTACCCGCGTCGCTCCAGGTCTCGATCACGAGCGGATCGACGGAGGCGATGCGCACGCCCTTGAAAGCAGACAGGAACTGATCGCGAGTCGGCACCAGGGCCTCATCGTAGTACGGGCTCGCCGGATCGCCCAGGTCGAAAGCGGTGATCATGCCCATGACGAAGTCGGCGGCGCTGATGGTGCTGCCGTCATGCCAGGTGGTCTCATACAGGTTCGCCGGGTAGTAGACCGTCGACTTGAGCAGAGCGGTCTGCGTCTCGGTGTAAACGTCGGCGGCGGTCAGGAAGACCTGATTCTCGGCGTCCCAGCCGGCCCACGCGTCATCGGGAACGACCACTTCAGCCTCGGTGGTCAGGGTCATCCAGTCGGACGACGAGGTCATCGGATAGCCTTCGCGGACGGTCGTCTCGGCCCGCTCGATACGGCCCAGGATGCCCAGACCGGTGTTCGGGTCGGTGTAGATACCGAGGTCGCCAACGCCGCGCATGATCATCTGGTCGAAGACCCAGTTGGAACCGCCCATCGGGTTCCACGGCTCGGTGAAAACGCTCGGCAAGCCGATGTTCATCGAACCACCGACTTCGTCGGCAAAGCGGATGGTCTTGGACCACAGCGGCGAACCGCTGACGCCACCGGCCAGGTCGGTCGTCACCTGCACTTCATTGCGGAACGGGACGACGGTCGTGCGGCTGGTGATCCAGTTNCGGGTCGCGTATTCCATCGACAGCGGCAGCGCGGTGCGGAACAGTTCGTTGCGCTCGTCGAGCGAAGCGAAGTCGCCGTTGAAGATCTTCAGAGAAGCTTCATCCAGCGCCGCAGGCGGGGTGTAGATCGCCCACGCCGGCCACGGCAGAACGCGATTGGTGTAGTACTGCTCGAAGGAGAAGTTGGACTCGCGGTCGATAGCCGTCTGGCTCCAGGCGCCGGTGTAGAGGTGCCATTCGCAGAGGGCGGGGTCGCCGGCNTTCCANATNGGGCTCANTTCGGCCGAGGTGCGCTCGACGCGCTCNACCTGGAAGCCCAGATCCTCNAGCTGGGTGGCCATGTAGCCACCGATCAGCAAGCGGGTGTCTTCGTTGCGGATCAGGAAGATGATGTTGATGGGCTCGCCGTTGTAGGTCCACACGCCGTTCTCGAGCGTGGCGCCCATGCCTTCCATCTCAGTCGTGATGACCTCGCGAGCCTTTTCCATGTCGTAGCCCCACTGGGCTTCGAGCTCGCGGATTTCCTTGGCAAAGCGCGCGCGGTCGGCGCTGGCCTCGGCAATCGTCGTGTACTTGGGAACGGCCAAACCGTTGTACAGTTCCTGGGCGACGTAGCTNCGGTCCATGGCANAGTTCATGGCCTGGCGGATCGTCTNGTTCTGGAACGGGTTGAGCAGGTTCTCGTCTGTGCACGTGGCCAGGTTGAACATCAGCTCGTCAAAAAGGCCGTACTGGGTGCGGGTCTGCAGGTTCTCGGACTCNATCGCCTGGAAGGCAGCCTCGCCGGCGATGTCGTCAGCGTACATATCCAGGTCGCCGGCCTCAAGACGGGCCACGGCCGAGTTGGAGTCGGGTTCTTGCACGACGACGATGGTGTCGAGCCAACCGCCGGTGCGGGTNGACTCTTCCGGGTCCTCGGCTTCTACTTCAACCTCGACGACGCGAGTTACCTCGACCGTCTCGGCCTCGCCCTCGACGATACGAGTTACCTCGACGACTTCGGGCTCTTGTTCCACGACTTCGGTCTCGGTGACGACGCGGGTTACCTCAACGACNGTCTCGCCGCCGCCGCAGGCAGCCAANATGCCGCCGACCAATACCAATAGGGCGATAAAAGCCCATGTTTTCTTCGACATGTTAGATTGTCCTCCTCTAACGATAGTCAGGTTTTTGTCCCAGCCCAATCACTCATTCGGCTCCGGGCCGGACTGTTTCGACGTGTAGCAAAAAACTTTTCCAAACTTGGTTGGGGCTGAACAGAGTTTTTGTTCTCGCCCACTACGATTGATCCCCACTACGTATCGCGGCACCACCTCCTTTGTTTATCCCGTGGTAACTTCCGAACAAATGCAAAACGCAGCCATCACTCTTGCGCCTCGGCGCGAGTTTAGCTGCGTGTTCTAATTTCGGTATATGGTTCAACCAGTCTCGGGACAGTTAGTCTCATTCGATTGACAGCATTAAAGGTCTGATTGTAAAAGTATAGAGCACGACACATTTCCTGTCAACTTAGTAACAATTAGGTGACGAAAGTGAGCGCAAATTCGCCGGATGGTGTCTTTATGGTCGCATTCCCTACCGATCCAGATCGATCTCGTAGATGTTGTACATCTCGGACGACTGGGTCGAATCGACNCCAAAATTCAGGACATCCGGCAGGGACGCCGCCACCTTGAGACGCAGGAAGAGCGGGATCACGGGCACATCGCGCGAGAAGATGACCTGCGCCCGGGTGTGGCCCTCGACGTATTCCGGCGTGCCCGGCAAGCTCTGCATGGCCTGGTTACAGGCCGCGTCGAATTCAAGGCTGGCGTAGCCGGTATTGTTCTGGCCGCCCCAGCCATTGTACGGCATGTCTGTGCGGGGATTGATTTCACCCATGGGGCCGGGGATCTGATCGCTGCGATAGAGCGCGCAAGCCGGCTCGACTTCCGTGAGCCAGGCGAACTCACCCAGGNCATAGCGACGGCCGAACAAAGGCCCCTCGGCCCGGTCGGCAAACCACTCGCTGGCCGGCAGGTACTCCAGTTGAACGTCAATGCCGCACGCGANCATGTTTTCCTTGAAGATCTGGAGGATTCGCTGGCGCATGGCATTGCCGGCCGTCGTCTGGGCCGTGGGGGCAAAACGCGCCCCCGCCGGATCGAGGCGGAAGCCGTCCGCGTCGCGCTGGTCGTAGCCGGCTTCGTCCAGGAGCGCGTTGGCCGCCGGCGGATCGAAGTCGTATTGGACAAGGCCATCCATGGGATAGAGGGGGTGGATGCTGGGCACGTAGGAATGGATGACCTCCGAACGCCCGTACATGATGTCATCGACCATCCGTTGCCGGTCGGTGCACATGGTCATCGCCTGGCGCACGCGCACGTCTTCAAACCAGTCGTAGCGCGTGCCGGCATAGTCGCCGTACGGGTCGATATTGAAATCGATGTGCTCATAAACGGTTCCCGTCTGGAAGTATGGGATGAGGATGCCGGAAGCCTCGGCCTCGATCAGGAACGGGGCCTCGTTGGTGCTCAATGCGTCCTGGGTGCCNATATGGCATTGACCGGAAAGCAACTGGGCCAACAACTGGTTCGTGTCCGGGATAAAGCGATAGGTGACGCTGTCAAGATAGGGCAGCCCTTCGGCCGCGCGATAGTAAAATTCATTCCTGATCAGGCGAATGCTCTCGCCCGGCCGCCACTCGACCACCTTGAAGGGGCCATCCCCCACGGGCAAGCGGTTGACCTCTTCCGCCTCGAGCATCTCCTGAACGGAGTATTGGCCCCAGAGATGCTCGGGATAGGGCGACCAGAAATTGAGGAAGTAGGTCGAATCTTTGTAGCCCGGCAGGCCCGTCCAGCGCGTNGTCAGTTCCCCGGTCGCCTCGTAGGACTGCGTGCGCACGATGTCAGTCCGGTCCGTCAAGGTGTCGGGGTCGCCGGCGATCTTGAAGCTAAAGACCGAGTCAGAGGCCTTGACCGGCGTTCCATCGGCGAAGACGGTCGGCTTCATCGTGAAATCGACGACCATCTGCTCCATTTGAATAGGGGTGCCATCGAAGGTGACCGCCTCGCCCGTGGCGTCGATGACGATATCCCCCTCGGCCAATTCCTTTGGTTCGTTGTCGGCGGTCAAAATTCGGTCCCCGGCCTCCACCTCGACGATATTGATGACAGCGTCCCCGTCTTCCAGGTTGGGCAGCTTTTCAATGCCTTGCGCCTGATAGTCGAATGACAGGGCNGTAATGCTGTTCTCGAAGATGGCGTGCTGCACGGCGCGCGAGGCCAGCATAGAACCCCCATAGGGAAAGAGGGTGTCCGGTTCCTGGGTCATGCAAACGACCAGGTCCTTTGTCTCGGCTGGGGCCTCCGTCGGTTCGGCCGTCACCTCCACGGTTCGGGGCACGACCACTGTGACCTCAACCGTCTCCTGCGCCTCTGGAGGCGTCTCACTTTCACAAGCCACAAGGCCAGCACTTCCGAGGATAAGAAGGACCACTGTCATGGCCCAGAGTTTGGTCGTCATATCAGAATAGTTCTCCACAGCCGCGTCACCGGCGATCCGCTTCATCGACTCAGGCGGGCATCCGCCGAATCTACCCAACCTCCGGGCGGGCGTCAATTTTAGTCAAGCCGGCCAGACTAGGCCATCCCGAGGTGAGGTTTTCATTGCGCTCCGGCTCGTATGCAAGAGCATCGCGGAGAGCGCCGAGGATCACGGAGGGCGTCGAGAGTAAGTGGATTTGCATTTTCGAATGTTGAGGCGGTGTCTCAGCAGACTGTATGAGCGCCATGGCCGGGCAAAACAAAAGGCCACCCGCGTGGGTGGCCTATCATTGGGCGGATGCCCTAGTGGAGATGGCGGGAATCGAACCCGCGTCCGAAAAATTCGACCTCCAGATGTCTACAAGCTTAGTCGATCTATTCAGGTTTGGCGCCGGGCGCCCCAATCGACTGGGTCAGCCGGCCCTATCCGATTACCCCCGAGAGGGCGTCTCTAGCCGCGCATATCGGCATCTGCGCAGAGCACGTCGACATTAGTGTCGCCCGCCAAAGCCCAGTCGACGAGAGAGCTAAGGCGAACGGGTTCCTTGTTTAGGGGAACATCTTGGCTTTCCCTAGGCCGCTTTAGGCAGCCATGGGGAGAGCGCTGTATGCATTGGTGCGATTGGCACTTATGCGTGTGCTTCCAGTTTTACGAGTTGTAAAGCGTGCTCGGCTTGCAATCCGGGATCAGCCTTCCCCGTCGAAGCCANTCATCCCCGAATATGCTGANAGTATAACACAACCCACCCCGACCGTCTATTGGAAATGAGTAAGAGTCAAAAAATGGAACGCGGATGACGCAGATTTACCGGATTTACACGGATAAGAAGGCTGTAGTCGGTGTGATGCCCAGGCTGACNAATATTGGTTAGGCCGGCTCGGAGTATTGGTTAATAAGGCAGAAAATTATCCGCGAGAATCCGAATANTCCGCGTCTCGCGCTTCTTATTTCCATCTNGTNAGGATCGTCTCGCGCTGGAAGAGGCGAATGGCNAGATAAACAAGAGCAATATCTATAACGAGCACCACCGCNCCGATGAGNATCATCATCTGCCGGTCGATCAGGATCAGCCCCATCGACTGGCCCACGATGAGCAGGATCAAGGGCAGGATGACGACGGCCGCCAGTTGTTCGGCCACGCGCGGGTCGGTGACGCGTGATGAGACGATGACGGCCACGCAGGTCGAGAGGATCGTCAGCAGCGGCGCGACGACGAAGATCGCCAGCAGCCAGTGGGCGTCGAAGAACTCGGCGAACACGGCCGGGGGCGCCAGCAGCCACGCACCCACGAGGAATATTGCGAAGGCGAGCCACGTCGCGCCGATGGCTGGAATGACGGCCGAGATGATCTTGGCCGTCAGCAACTCAGTGGTGGTGATCGGCGTGGCCAGCAGCGGCTCGAGGCTGCGCGTCGTCTTTTCGCCGACGATGCTGTAGGCGGCGATGGTCACCGGGATGGAGACCGGCAAGATCATGAACATCAGCACGAACAGATTGAGCGTGTAGACCAACGAGCAGTCGAGCGGATTGAGCCCCGAGCACATTTGCCCGGCCAGTTGCATGATCTCTGGGTCCGTCATTTCAGCCTCGAAGCTCGCGCTCTGGTTAAAGGCGATCAGCATGCCCAAAGGCATAATGGCCAGAATAAGCGGCAGGAAGAGGACCGAGAACAACACCAGTTTGTTCTTGAAGACCTCGGCCCACTCCTTGCGAATGATCGTGGTAATTTTATCCATCGAACAACCCTCTCCCGCTGGCTAGGCGGCCGGCGTTTCGTCTTCCTTCATCAGTTGCAGGTAAACATCTTCCAGCGAATAGCGCAACTCGCCCACGAACTGAATGTCGGCCCCTGCCCCCACGAGGGCGCGTATCACGTCCGGGTTTTGGGCCTCGGGATCATCCAGGGCGATGATGAGTTTCCCGTCCGCCGCCTCGGCTTCCCCGGCGAAGGGAAACGCGCGCACCGTCGGCAGATAGGGCTCGGCCGGGCCGCGCAGGTGGAACACGACCTGTCGCCCGTAGACCTGGCGGCGCAACCGGCCGGGTGTGTCCACCACCCGCAGGTGGGTACGGAAGACGGCCACGCGGTCGCACAGCCGGTCGGCTTCGTCCAGGTTATGGGTGCAAAGAAAGATCGTCCGGCCGCGCCCCTTTAATTCGCCGATGAAGTCGTGGACCAGCCGCGAGGCCTCGGGATCGAGGGCCGACGTCGGCTCGTCNAGGAANAGCACCTTCGGCTCNTGGAGCAATGCGCGAGCNATGGCCAGCTTCTGGCGCATGCCCTTGCTGAACTCGCCCACCGNAGAATCCTTGCGCTCCCACANGCCGAGGAGCTTCAGATATTTCTCGACCTGATAATCGACCTTCTCGACTTCATAGAGTTTGGCGAAGATAGCCAGGTTGCGGTGGGCCGAGAGGCGATCATACATGCCGGGGGTCTCGGTGAGGATGCCGACGTTGCGCCGGATTTGCTCATCGTCGCGGCCGACTTCGTAGCCGAGCACGCGGGCGCTGCCCGACGTCGGCGCNATGAGGCAGGTCAGCATGCGGATGGTGGTGGTCTTGCCCGCGCCGTTTGGCCCCAGGAAACCGAACACTTCGCCCTCGGCAATATCGAGATTGAGACGGTCAACGGCAACGTGATCGCCAAAGGCTTTGGTGAGGTCTTGCGTGTGAATCATAAGACGTACTCCACTCTTGATGGGCACTGTAACGCCGCCGGCAAGGCGCGTCAAGTTTGTGCCGCCCTGCATACTCATCATCCAAAAATGTCTACTCTATGCTATTATCCTTTCAAGTCGTAAGAACACATCTAACGAAAGGTATGACTAGCGAACTAACCCAGACGGACGCCCATTGGCGCGAGCGAGTGGCCGAACTGCAAACCCTGCTCGACGCGTTGCGCCCTCAGCTCATCGATGCCGAAGCCCAACTGGCTGACCGACTGGCGGCCATCAGCGCCTTCGAGTACAAGGTGCGGGCCCGGCTCGAATCGCTGAGCCACCGTCTCGATGCCATCCAGGCCGAAATCGACGCGCTGCGTAAGGAACTGCGGCGCTACCAGGATGGTAACCTGCTGTGGGACGAGGCGGCCGCGCCGGTGGGGCACGCGGAAGAGGCGTGGCGCTTCGAGCAGAGCGCGGCCTCGGCCGGCTCCTACCGTTACCGGCCGCCGGCCGACGCGCCCCGCCCCGCGCCGGAGGGCAAGCGGCTGGCCGCGCTGAAGCAACTCTACCGCCGGCTGGCGCGTCGCTTCCATCCCGATCTTGTCCTCAACGAAGCCGACCGCGCNTACCGGACGGACATGATGATGGCCATCAACGCCGCCTATGCGGCGGGCGATCTCGACGCNCTGGAGCGCCTGGCCGACGAGCCCGACACTNTTTCCTACGAGCCNCGCTCCCCCGAAGCGCTGGCCGCGGCGCTGGAACGCGAGGTCGACCGCTGNCGCCGGCGNCTGGCCGAGATCGCCGCCGAGATGGCCACGTTGGAAAAACACGACAGCGCGCGCCTGATGAAGCGCGTCGAGAGGGCCGCCGCCGCCGGGCGCGATCTGCTGGCGGAGCTGGCCGCCGACTTGCGCCTGCGCATCTCGGAGAAGATGGTCGAGCGCGACGTGCTGGAGACGCAACTGGAAGAAGTGGAGAANGAGGGGGTGGAGGTCAGCCTCGATGACCTGGCCGACATCGTCTATAACCTGGGGCTGGAGCAGGCCGAAGAAGGAAACCTGTTTGGCGCCGACAGCGGCTGGCGGCCGCGCAACCCTCGGCCGTGGGAGTCAAACGACGGCCAGGACGAGGACGAGATAGACGATACCTANTGAGGGCGAAGGGAAACCNGCGCGNGCCGGCGGGNCGGACTACGGCCCGAAGAGGTCGAGGACCGGCGCGTAGACCGTGTTGCACCAATCCTGCGGCCGGGAGCAGCCCTCCAACGGTAACTCGGGCACTTCATCNAACNCATAAGCGCCCTCGTAGGCCCGNCAAACNGGACAGGCATCCGGCGGGACAAGGATACGCACTCGGGTTGCCAGACCACTGCGAATTCGTTCCAGGGCGGCCTTCTGCTCCGCGCGGCGTTCCTCGAATGTTTTGACCCTTGCTATTTCCACAGGTGACTCCTATCAGACGGCGACATCTGAGCCGCCATATTGGGGCTGATTATACGGTTGCCGTTGCCTGCGGGCAAACACCGAAAGGGCAATTGTGGTAAAATCCAGGTGAGATGGCCATCACCGCAATCACTCCCGACCTACCCATCGCTGAGGCCGGACGCGCGATCATGGCCGGCGAACTGGCTGTTATCCAGAGCCATTGGCCGGCCCTTCGCCTGTCGGCCGACGTAACCGCCGTTCACGAGACGCGCAAGGCGCTGCGGCGGACGTTTACCCTGTTCAAGGTCTTCGCCCCNTACTATGCGCCCGGCGTNCTGCCANAACANCATGACGAANTGCGCAAGATCATGCGCCGCCTGGCGCCGTGCCGCGATGCGGCGGTCTTCCGGCTGAAACTGGNGGCCTACAATGNGACGGCCGAGCGGCCTCTGAATGACCTGGCTGACTACTGGGGCTATAGACAAATGAGNGCCGACGAGAGGCTGCGCGAGTTTTTGGANCGNGGNTCNACGGTCAGNATCNTCGAGCGGTTCGCCCNNCTGGCNCAGACCNCCGGNGCGGGNTTGCCCGACGAGAGCCCCAAAACTGCCCCGCTGCTGGTTCGCCACGTCTTGCCCGGCCTCATCTTCAACCGCCTGGGCGACGTGCGCGCCTGGGGGGANCTCCTGCCCACGGCCACGCCCAGGCAGTTCCACCAGTTGCGTATCCAGTTCAAGGAGTTGCGCTATACCCTGTCCTTTTTCGACGACATCATCAGCACCAAAGCCGGCCAGATCATGGACGCGCTGCGGCGCATCCAGGAGCTATTGGGCGATTTGAACGATGCCAGCGTTGCGCTCGATTTACTGAAAGAGATGCACCATTTGCGAGAAGAGTCGGCCATCTATGCCGGCTTCCAGCGCGCGGAGATGGAGCAATTGATGGCCGAGTTCCGGCCGCTTTATGCGGAATTTGACCAGCCGGACATGCGGCGGGAGTTGGCCATCACGCTGGCCAATCTATAAAAAGAGAGACAACACATGGGATTTCTGAAAAAAATACTGGGCGGCGGCGAACAGAAGAGCCGGCCCGACCAGACCTACGTTGACACCCAGGGGGTATACTTCTACGTGCAATGCGACCGCTGCGGCGCGCCCGTTCGGCTCCGGGCCGACAAGCAACACGACCTTCTCAACGAGGGCAATGGTTTCGTGTGGCACAAGACGATCGTCGACAACCGCTGCTTCCGGCCGATGCCCACGGTCGTCTATCTCAATAGCGCCTACGAGATGGTCACCCACGAGATAACCGGCGGCCGCTACATCACCCAG
>JAACJX010000465.1 GCA_014237545.1 Ardenticatenia bacterium
GTGATCTCGGTGAAGAGGAAGTCATCCCCATCGTTTGTCGTGAATACATTACTGATGAGCCGGTTGGCCTGGCTCTCGCTGACGTTGACAGAAATCGTCAACTCGCCCCCCTCGGTGCTGAAAGACATGATGCCGCAGGCAGCGGTTGCCAGCGACAAGACCAGGATCAATAGAGATGCTAAAAGACGTTTCGCGTTCATGGTAGGCACTCCACGTTACTGATTTTCTGCGTTGTGCTCGCGCGCGTGTCGTTGATTGGCACACGGTCGAGCCGTTTCCGGATGCGTGGAACGCATTGTAACATGGGGCGGGCAGCGGGAGTGCGTCTCAGATTACAAGCCGCTTGTTGCGATCTAACACCCAGCAGCGCGGGTGGTGCTCGAAGCCCACGTGGCCGTAGTAGTCGGCCGCGGCCGGGGCGGCCAGCAGGATCAGCTTGCACTTCGGGCCGAGCTGCTCTTGCGTCAGGGCCATGAGCCGGACGCCGATGCCTTGCCGCTGGTAAGCGACGTCGACGGCCAGATCGGACAGGTAACAGCAGTAGGTGAAGTCGGTGACGGAGCGGGCCACGCCGACCAGCTTGTCGCCATCCCAGGCGGTGGCAGTGATGTCGGCGTTGGCGACCATGCCGGCGATGGCCTCGGGGTCGTCAACCGGCCGCCGCTCGCCGAGGGTGGAGCGGTTGAGAAGGTCGATGAATTGTTCCGGGGTTAGAGAACGGGTGGTAGAGTAAGCGATCATAGTTACGAGTGACGGGCGGCGAGTTTGGAATTGTGCCGCGGAGGGAAATTTAACGCAAAGGCGCAATGACGCCAAGATGCCAGAACTATTTTTATTGCGTCCTGGCGTCCTGGCGTTGATTTCCTGTCGGCGGATGGTCGTCAGCAGCCGCTCACCTCGCCGCCACATCGGCCGCCAGCTCTCGCCCCCCGGGGATGGGTTTGTCGGTGGTGCCAAAGAACCATTTCTCCACGATGATGGCCGTAATATAGAAGAACGTGACCCCGGCAAAGACGTAGGTGAACCCGGCCGGGCCGTGGGTCACCTGGAGTTGACCGCTGATCTGCGGCATGATGAACCAGCCGACCTGGAAGACAAGGTTGGTCAGGCTAACCGACAGCGCCTGGGCCTGCTCCGGCACGCGCTCCAGCACGAACGTCTGGTAGACGGGGTTGCTGAGGTTCATCAGCGCCAGCCGGAAGATGTAGGCGATGCCGGCTAGGAAGAAGAACACCTCGGCCCGCGCCAGCCCGGCCGTGACCAGCCANGCGCCCAGGCCGAGCGTCATCAGGAACGGGATGGANAGCGCCTGGGTCAGCATAACGGTGCGGATCTTGCCGTAGCGGTCGGCCAGCGGCGGCCCGGCAAATTGGCCGACGGCCATCGCCAGCCCGCCCAGGGCAAAGACGATGCCGATGGCCGCGTCCGGTTTCTGATAGACGTTGCGAAAGTAGACGTTCATGAACGGCTGCATCAGCCCGGCGCCGAGGCCGATGACGAGCGACGGCAGCAGGACGATGACGAACAGCCGCCAGTAGCGGCGCAGCTGTACCCACGGCAGCTCGACCTTCACGGTCGAGGCCGCGGTGGCGCGGATGAACAGCAGCGGGATGATCGACAGCGCGCTNAGAGCGATCATCGCCCCCAGCGAGAGTTGGTATGAGATCGTGTCGGTGGGCGCCGCCCCCACCAACGCCCCCAACCGGCCGGGCAGGATGCCGGCCAGCAGGTTGCCGAAGAAGCTGGCGACGGTGGAGAGACCGGCCTGGAAGCTGAAGGCCCACTGCCGCTCGGCCGGGCCGGTGTTGGCCATCAGGAATGGCGCGCCGGCCACCGTGCCGAGGCTCATCGACACGCCGGCCAGCATGCGGAACAACACCAGCGCCTCGCGCGNGGGATAGAGGACGATGCCCAGGTAGGCGACCGCGCCGATGAGGCCGCCGGCGATCATGACCCATTTGGGCGGGTAGCGTTGGGCGATCCAGGCGGCGGGGATGGCCATGGCGATGGTAGCGAATGAGGCGGCCGATTGCAGCGTGCCCAGGAATGCCTCGTCGAACGCCGGCCCCAGGCTGAGGACGTAGAAGTTGAAAGTGNACATGACCACGCCAAAGGTCAGGCCCATGCCGATGCCATAGAGCAGCACCATCCACACGTTGCTGGAGAAGCGGCGGATGTTGGTCATGTAAGCCGCCGCGGCGTGACGCAGCCGGTCGAGCGGCCGCGCGGTGTGAGAATCCATGAAAGCTCCGGGTCATGCGCCCTGGGTCGCGGGCTTCGGGCTGGAGAGGGTCGGGAAAGCGGGCGAGACGGGCGAATGGATTAGATGATTATCTAACAGGAGTATAGCTTATTGCGCGGGGAAAGGGAAGGGGAATTAGGAATTACGAATTAAAAGTCGGCGTCAAATGGGGCGCTGGCCAGCCATGGGGGAAATTGCCGGCCGTGGAACTCTAACCACGGACGACTGACTATGGACGACCGACCGTGGCCGACTGACAATGGACGACTGACCACTGACCTGGTCCTCCACTCTCTGCCTCAACGTCGCATGAGCCGAAAGGCGACATCGCGACCCAGGCCAGTTACCCTCGCCAGGTGGATCCACAGCAGGGCCAGGTTCTCCAGATGGCGCGCGGCCGACAGCCCGCCGGCGTCGACAACCTCGAAGCCCAGCTCTTCGGCCAATTGCGCGGCGGCGGCTTTGGCCATGCCGTCATCGCCGCAAATGAACATGGTCGAGGCGCCGCCGTCGTAGACGGGGTTGGCCATGTTCTCCGCGCCGGTCGTGTTGAAGGCCTTCACGACGCGCGCCCGCGGCGCCCAGGCGGCGATCTGCTCCACGCCGGACGTGGTCGCGTCGAACATCGGCCGCAGGCCGGGCGCGATGGGGTTGGTGCAGTCGATGAGCACCTTGCCGCCCAGGTCCCCGGCAATGTCCAGCCGCTCGCGGACGGCGGTGAAGGGCACGGCGAGGACGATGACGCTGCTGCGAGCCGCGGCGTCGGCCACGCGCGCGGCCGAGGCGTTGGGCCCGGCCTCGTCGAGCAACGCCTGGACGCGCTCTGACGAAGGCTCGCGCGAGGCAAAAGTGACGATGTGCCCGCGGGCGGCCCAGCCCTTCCCCAGCGCGGCCGCCACGTTTCCGGTTCCGACAATCGCGATTTTCATAGACCCCTTCCTTCTATATGTCCCTCATTCGACAATAGCCGAAAGCCGGTGCGGCGGCAAGCATTAACAACAGCGGCAATGCGACCCGAGCAGAGCAGCGTATAGCGAGGAGAAATGATAATTCGCAGATTATGCAGGTTTTTGCTTGAAACTGCGTAATCTGCGGATAACTCTCTTTCCCCGACGCTTATTGGAACCTGTTTCGGGGCCAGGGTAATTTTCACTAATCTGCCGGCGGCTGTGATTTATTTAACATACACGCCCTATTCACAGTGCTACCATCGCTTTAGACGAACTCTCGTTCGGCCGCGGGATAACGGTTCTCTTCCATGCAGGCCATTACCGGCCATTGACTCGGAGGCATACAATGATAAACAAAGTGATCGGTGTTTCGGTGGGGTCAGACGGCGCCGTATGGTGCGCCGACACCCTGGGGAGCCTGTACATGCGCGTCGGCAGCGAGTGGAAACGCAATCCAACCGCCATTGCCACGGAAGTGGCTGTCGGCAATAGCAACAACGTCTGGTGCCGCAACCGCGACGGCCAGATCTTCAAACTCCTGGGCAACACGTATGACAGCGGCTGGGGCAAGGACCCCATCGCCTCGCTCGTCAAGCAATCTATCTCCGTGGGCAGCGACGGCACGTTGTGGGTCGTCAATACGAAGAACCAACTCGTCAAGCTGGAAGCCGGCCAGTGGAAACACAATCCTACCGGCAAAGCGCAAGAAGTCAGTGTCGGCAACGCCAACAACGTCTGGTGCCAGAACGCCGAAGGGCGCGTCTTCAAGCTGCAAGGGTCAGCCTGGGATGGCACGTGGGTCGTCGATCCGCTGGCGACGAATGTTGTGTCAATTGGCGCCGGCGACGACGGCGCCGTGTGGATCGCCAACCACAAAGGCGAGCTGTGGGCCAGGGTGGGCAACGAGTGGCGCAAGAACGACAAGGCGTCCAACGTTATTCAGGTGGCGGTCGGCAACCGCAACCTTGTGTGGTGCGTCACCGCCTCAGGCCAGATTTTCCACGCCCAGAGCAACGACTATGCCACGTACTGGGTGAACGTGCCGCCGCCGGTCATGCCCAAGCGCGTCCATCAGGTGCGGGAAGGCGAGTGGTTGCTCAAGATCATTCGCGAGGAGCTGCATCCACCAACGGACGCAAAAGCGCTGGCCATGGCCGACCAGGTGGCCAAGTACAACGGCTGGGCCAATCGCGAGCACGTGATCCACGCCGGCGACATGGTCATTCTGGAGATGTAGGCCAACCGCGATGATGTGGGCTGTCGCCCGGCGGCAGTCCACGTCGCTGTCGCGGCGAGAGCTATTCCGGTCATTTCACGCATTCTTCGCAGCGGGCCGACGCGTTGTCCCATATAATTGACTATGCGTATGGTCAGACGTGTTGTGTTCGCGGTGTTTGTCGGAGTGCTGCTCGTTGGCGGCGCGCTCCTCGCCTCTAACGGCGGAAGTCGCCTTCGCGCCGCGGCCGCCGCGCCGCGCGCCCTGCCCACGCTGACCATCCCCTCCCTTCTCCCGGCCCCCGCCGGCGGGACCGTATCGCTGCCGCTCGATTACGTCAATGGCGGCAACGCCATCGACACGATCTTCTTCGTTATCTCCTACGACGCCACGCTGCTGACCCTGGACACGGCCGACCTGGACAACGACGACATCCCCGACGACCTGGCCTTCACCCTGCCCGACGGTTACGTCGCGCTGGTGGAGACTTCGGCCGCCGGCGGCGAGGGGCGCATCCAGGCGCTGATTTACAACCAGAGCTCAGCCACGCGGCGCATTCCCAGCGGCCGCCTGGTCGACGCGACGTTAGCCGTCGCCCCGGTCGGCGCGCCGCAAGTCACCGAAATCGTCTTCCTCAGTTCGCCCGCGCCTTTCTTCGTCACGGCCGACGACGACATCGTCGACGGGGCGTTCATCGACGGCTCCGTCTCGATCGAATTCCTGGCGACGTATACGCCAACCCAAACGGCCGCCCCAACCACAACAGCGACCGCGACGCCGACAGTCAGCGGCACGCCACCCTCGGCGACGCCCACAGCGACGCCGACGGCATCCCCAACCAACACGCCCACAGCGACACATACCCCGTCGCCCACACCGACGGCCACCGATGAGCCGACCGGGACGGCGACAGCCACTCGACAAGTCGCGCCCTATTTCCTGCCGGCGGTCGTCTTCGGCGCGTCGCCGACACCAACGACAACCCCGTCGCCGTCAGATACGCCGACCATCGCGCCCACGGCCAGCCCCACCCCCACCGGCAGCGCCACGCCCCGGCCGACGGCGACCGCCACCAGGCCGCCCGGCCAGTGCGTCAACGTCCTGGCCAATGGCGGCTTCGAGACCAACGGGGCGTGGCAGATCAACAACACTGTCTACCCGGCGAGCTACGTTACCTTCCCGGTCTTCCGCGGCGGGCGTG
>JAACJX010000612.1 GCA_014237545.1 Ardenticatenia bacterium
TGGCGCCTCTTTCCCCCGGGCGGGCCGCTCGACGCGACAGGTTTCGCCCGTTTGTTCTAGGCAATGGTAACATGCATTTTGAAAATCAGGCTAATTTCTGAGAAAAGCTTAAATTAGAGCTACACAGTAGGGCGACATTAGGAGCTTAAAATGCCGGATTTGACCTATTTTTGTCCAATAATTGGCCAAAATGGGGCATAAGTGGTTACTCGAGGGGTTCGCAAACACTTACAGGGGGCAAGACCTGACCGGCGAGCGAATAACAACTCGGCCAAACGAGTCGTTACAGCGTCCACCCGTCAGGTCTGGACGTGGCAAAACTGACCTATTGGCCCACGCGTTACTGCGGCCCGCGGCGCGTCCAGAGAATAAACAGNAGCATCATCACGATAGCCAACCCAAACATCGCCCAGCCAATCGTGCCGCTGAGCAGGACGGAGTTGGCCAGCGGGTTGCCTTCCGAGGCAAACGCCGGCAGCGCGGCCGCGGCCATNGCCAGCAACAGGAGTAGTATCACAGNNAATCGNCGCATCGCATTCCCTCTCATGGTTGNGGACGGCCGCCCGGGCCATCCATGATTACCCGGATTGTAGCGCATTCCGCGAAAGGATAAAACCGAGTCGCGCCGGCCCATGCGGAATGCGTCCACAGATTTCACCGNTTTCACAGATGNTTGAGAGGCGATCGCGCGGCAATGAGGTCATTTGCTGGTGNCCGTTAGGAGTGGTAGGACGTGCGGCGCGGCCGCCAGCGGGGGACGGCGGCCTTGTATGCCCGATAGCTCTGGCCGAACCGTTTCTCCAGCCCCGGCTCCTCGGAAAAGATGAAATAGACGTGATTGACGACGAAGAAGAAGGCGGCCAGCGCGGCCGTAAGCCACGACCCCCAGAAGAGCGCCTGCCCGGCGACCATGACCAGCACGCTGCTTATCATCGGGTTGCGCGTGTGGCGGTAGGGGCCGCGGACGACCAACCGCCGCGTCGGGTCCCAGGGCATGATCGTCCCCCGCCCTTCGCGGCCGAACAGCGACACGCACCAGCCGAACAGCCCCAGCCCGCCCAGGAACACGGCCGCGCCCAGCAGCCTGCCGGCCCNCATCAGCGGCNAATGGGCCGGCCNGCGCGTGTCATAGGCGGCCAGCTTGTTATGGATGAGCCAGAGCGGAATCACCCCGACGATGAGAACGGGGGCGATGAGGGCGGCGAGAAAACGAGGAAGGGGAACGCGCATTCGTTCATTATAAGGTGTTGCCGGTGGGCGGCAAGCGCTCCATGCGCCCCAGCATCAGGCTTTCCAGCTCGATCGGATAGCGCATGGCGTGTTGTTCGGCCAGCGGGCGGGCCACGAGACGGTAATAATCAATAAGAGCCTGAGCCGCCGCGAGCATGGCGGTTCGTTCCAGTGGAACAAAGGTCGTCGCCAGCGGGGCGAGNTCTCCGGGCGGCAGCGCCTTGTCGAGCTTGAAGTAGGGATCATCGGCCGCGTCGGCATCAGCGAAGTCGAATGACAGCCGGGCCAGTATCACGCAGGTGCGGCGCAGAATCTCCAGCTGACCGGCGGCCCACCACAACTGGCCGCGCGCCATGGCGGTGATGAAGTGCGACAGGTCGTGCCAGAACCAGGTGATCTGGCGGCGCAGAGTTTCGGCTTGCGCGGCCGGGTCGGGTTGCGGCCGGGACTTTGCTTTAGACAGGGTGTCGTCTTTATCCACCAGCGGCCGCCACAGGCCATACGGCTCGGTGAAGTCGCTGGCGCGGTCGATGGTAATCTCTCCCTCCGTCCCGTCGGCCAGGATGAAGAATATCAGGCCGGGAATGTCGAAGTCCTCGATGAACAGGGGCTCGCCCAGCAGGCGAATGAATGCCTCGCGCCCGGCGATGAAGTCGTCGTAGGCTTCGTCGGCGATCACCATGCCCAGGTCGAGATCGGACCAAGCGTCGGCCGTGCCGCGGACGTGAGAGCCGGAGAGGGTGGCGGCGAGGATGTGGGGGTCGGATTGGCAGATTGAGAGGAAGCGGGAGAGGAAAAAATCATTCACTGCTCGAGTTTCTGCATTTAGGCTTCGCCAATTACATTCTTCATGAAGACGATAATCAATTAAGCAGCCCGCGGCATCGCCTCAATCAGCGCCCGCAACACCCGATTCACCGATTCTGAATCATGGAAATATTCGGCTACGTCCGGTTCAAGGATGATCACAAGTCCCTGATCCTTAAGGGCAAATCGGTTCGGCTTGGCCTTTTGATAGTCGAATTCGTACTCCTCTAAGAGGTCATCGGATTCGGATTCTGGTTTATTCGTAGGTGTNTTTTTCATAGTCTCTTTGTTCTTTCGCGGTCGCCGTGCGTGCACTAATAATACGAACAGCGTCTCCTCGCGTTGTAAAACTAACAACGAGCAAGCGATCGTTCGCAGAATGACCAATTATAATCTCTCGATCTTCAACTTGTGAATGCCACTCGTCATCAAAAATGAGGGCCAGGGGATTCGAAAATACAGTAGTCGCTTCCTCAAAGCTAACCCCATGTTTTTGTATATTTTGGCTCGCTTTCCCCCTGTCCCACTCCATCTTCATAGAATAAGTATACAGATGCCTCGAAGATTTGTATACCCAAGGTTTCGTAATTTCCGATCCGGTGTGTCAATCCTGCCTTATCAATGATTGATCGACATCTGTCCTGCGTACATCAACGTTTTCTCAGCATCCCGCCTTTTCTTGGTCCTCTATTTGTGAACCCCGCCCATTTCGAGTAGCATCACAGTTCCCGATAGGAGCAAGGCTTGAAAAGTTTCGAACACGACGATCTGCACTATTTCCGCTTNGAGGCGCTGCCCAGCAACGGGATCGCCGGTCATGCCGTCTTCTCGCGGCGCGGCGGCTNCAGCGCCGCCCCGTTCGACTCGCTGAACATGAGCATGTCGGTCCCCGACGAGCGCGACCGCGTCTACGCCAACCGGCGGCGNGTGTATGGCCTNTACGGCCGCGACACCGACACCGTCGTNCACGCCCANCTGGTGCATGGGGCCGACGTGGCCCGNGTGACCCAGGCCGACAACGGCACGTGGGTNGAGCACGTCGACGGCCTGATCACCGACCAGCCCGGCACCGTGCTGAGCATGAACTTCGCCGACTGCGCGCCNATCTTCCTCTATGACCCGCGCCGCCACGCCATCGGNCTGGGCCACGCCGGCTGGCGCGGCACGGTGGTCGATTTGCCGGGGGCGATGGTGCGGGCCATGACCGAGCAGTTCGGCAGCGACCCGGCCGACCTGGTGGCCGCCGTCGGGCCGTGCATCGGGCCGTGCTGCTATGAGGTCGGCGCGGACGTGATCGCCGCGGTGGAGGCGGCGTTTGCGGAGCCGGATTCGTTGCTCCGACCGCCGACAACTGCCAGCCGACGACGGCGAGATAACGGCGATCAGCGGTCAGTCGTCGGCCATCGGTTCTTCAACCTGCCCGCAGCCAACCGCCTGAACCTGGCCAACGCCGGGGTGCAGACAATTGAGATGTCCGAGTATTGCACCGCCTGTCGCACCGACCTGTTCTTCTCCCACCGCGCCGAGAAAGGCCGCACCGGGCGATTTGGGACGGTCTTTGCCCTCGGCCCGGGCAGATAGGATGAGGGCCAG
>JAACJX010000537.1 GCA_014237545.1 Ardenticatenia bacterium
GATTTCACCAATCCTTCGCCGCCATGTCATTATCATCGGGAGCAACTCTCTATGAACCCTGAAATGCTGTCACGGATTTTGTTCACGTTGACGGCCAGCTTCCATTTTCTTTATCCACCCATCTCCATCGGTCTTGGGCTTATGCTGGTCATCATCGGCCTGATTTATATCCGCACGAAAGACCCCATGTGGCGGCGGCTGTCGTTCTTCTGGGTCAAGGTCTACGGCCTGGTGTTTGCCCTGGGCATCGCCACCGGCGTGGTCCAGGAGTTCGAGTTCGGCACCAACTGGGCGGATTACTCGCGCTTCGTCGGCAATATCTTCGGCAGTCTGCTGGCGGCCGAGGGGATCTTCGCCTTCTTCCTGGAGGGCGGCTTCCTGGGTCTGATGCTCTTCGGCGGCAACCGCCTCGGGCCGCGGATGTGGCTGCTGGCCACCTTTGCCGTGGCTTTCGGGGCGCACTTCAGCGCGCTGTGGATCGTCATGGCCAACTCGTGGATGCAGACCCCGGCCGGCTATGCCTTCGCCGACGGCGCGACTATCCCCAGCATGACCAGTTTCGCCGAGGTCGTCTTCACCCCGTCGTTCTTCATGCGCATCAGCCACGTCTTCGTCAGCTCGTGGATGGTCGGCTCGGCCCTCATGCTCAGCGTCAGCGCGTGGTACATCCTGCGCAAGCAGCACGAGCGCGAGGCGCGGGCCAACTTCGCTGTCGCGCTACCTGTCTTCACGGTCATGAGTATCCTGCAGCTCTTCGTCTTCGGCTCCGGCAGCGCCGTGAACGTCACCGAGCACCAGCCGCAAAAACTGGCGGCGATGGAGGGCATCTGGGAGACGGAGACCTGCGCGCCGATGACGATCCTCGGCTGGACGAACTCGCAGACGCAGACAACCACCGGCATCCAGATCCCCTGCGCCCTGAGCTTCCTGGCNTTCCAGGACTTCCAGGCGCCGGTNCAGGGNTTGAACGACTTCCCNCCCGACGAGATTCCGCCCGTGGGNCTCACCTTCCAGTCCTACCACGGCATGATCAACCTGGGGGTGGCGTTCATCGGTATCGGGNTGTTGGGCATGTTCTTCTANTGGCGCAAGAAGCGCNTNTTCGNGATGCGCTGGCTCTTGTGGCTNTTCGTGCTCAGCATCTTCATGGCCGAGGTGGCGACGATGCTNGGCTGGTGGACAGCNGAATTCGGCCGCCAGCCGTGGATCGTCTGGGANNTNCTNCGCACGGCCGANGCCGTCTCGCCGACGCTCTCNACCGGCGAAGCTCTCTTCTCGGTNATCATGTTCGTCGTNCTCTANATCATCCTGGGCATCCTNTTCGTCTACCTGCTCAACGAGAAAATCCAGCACGGCCCGGAGCCGCTGGAGGCGGTCGAATCCGTCCCCGTCTCGAGCCTGCCCGACACATTCCGCGAGGTCTTCCGCGAGCCTCGCGCCGGAGCGTGATCCCCATGACACTCCAAATTCTATGGTTCATCCTGTTCGTTATCATCGTCGCCGGCTACATGATCCTGGACGGCTTTGACCTGGGCGTTGGCATCCTGCACCCGTTCGTGGCCAAGACCGACGAGGAGCGGCGCATCAGCCTCAATAGCATCGGCCCGATCTGGGACGGCAATGAGGTGTGGCTGGTCCTGGCCGGCGGCGTGCTCTTTGCCGCCTTTCCGTTCGTCTACGCCTCGCTCTTCTCCGGCTTCTACGTGGCCTTCATGCTCGTGCTGCTGGTATTGATCATGCGCACCGTGGCGATCGAGTTCCGCAGCAAGCGACCGGCCCCAAGCTGGCGCAAGTTGTGGGACTGGGTTTTCTTCTTGTCATCGCTACTCATCGCCCTGCTCCTGGGGGTGGCCTTCGGCAACATCATGGAGGGCGTGACGCTGCACGAGAACGGCGATATCACGATGACCTTGCTGGAGCTGCTGCGGCCGTTTCCCATCCTCATGGGTGTGACCACCATCTTCATGCTGGCCACCCACGGCGCGATCTACCTGGCGATGAAGACCGAGGGCGCGCTCCACGACCGCGTGCGCAAGATCGCGCCGCCACTGATGATCGTCTTCTTCGCCCTGAACACGGTCATCGTTTTCCTGACGGCCATGTACCGCGAGCACATCCTGTTGGCTTACCTCGATCGCCTGTGGCCGGTCATCTTCCCGGCGCTGGCGCTGGTGGCGGTCGTGGTCTCCTACTGGATGCTGCGGCAGGGTAAGGACCTGTACGCTTTCCTGGCCTCGGGCGCCATGATCGCTTTGCTCATCTTCTCCGCCGCGGCCGGGCTCTACCCGAACCTGCTTATCTCGTCCATCGACCCGGCCAACAATCTGACCGTCTTCAACGCCACGGCCGAACCGAACGCGCTGACGGTGATGCTCATTATCGCCCTGATCGGCCTGCCGTTCGCGCTGCTCTACACTGCCGGGGTCTACTACTTCTTCCGCGGCAAGGTGAAGCTCGACCCGACGAGTTATTAGGTATGTTTTAACCCCGACGTTCAATTAGAGAGGCCTGACAGGTTGCCGCAACCCGTCAGGCCTGATCAATACCTGAGTGAAGTCCCTGGACCGCCAACTCCTGGCCGGTAGCCGGATCGCGCAGCAGTATCTGGCCGCGGCTGTCGCCGCCGGATTTCTCGCCGCCGCCGGCCTGCTGGCCTTCATGATCCTGGTCACAGTTGTCGTGGCCCGGGTGTTCANCGACGGCGGGACACTGGCGAGCGTTGGCCCGTTACTGGGGGTCATGCTGGCCCTGCTGCTCGGCCGCGCCGCGCTGCTGTGGGTCCGCGAGGTGCTAGCGCAGCGCTCGGCGGGTCAGGTGAAGGTCGAACTTCGCGGCCGCGTGATGCGTCACCTGTTCGACCTCGGCCCGGTCTATGCCCAGCGGCAGCACGGCGGCGAGTTGGTCAACACGGTTGTCACCGGCGTCGAAGCCCTGGATGGCTACATCACCGGCTATCGCGTAACGCAGTATCTGGCCGGCCTTATTCCCGCGCTGGTGCTGCTCACTGTCCTGTGGATCGACCCGCCGACGACCCTCGTCCTGCTCTTCGCCGGGCCGATGCTCATCCTCTTGATGGTCTTCATCGGCCAGCGCACACGCGACCTGACCGAGCGCCGCCACGAGGACCTCAACTGGATGAGCGCCTACTTTCTCGACATGCTGCGCGGGCTGCCGACGCTCAAGATGTTCGGCCGCAGCCGCGAGCAGGGGGGCAACATCGAGGCCATCAGCCGGGAGTTCGGCCGCTCGACGCTCGACGTGCTGCGCACCGCCTTCCAGACGACGCTGGTGCTGGAGTGGGCGGCCACGGCGGCCACGGCGATGGTCGCGCTGGANGTCAGCTGGCGATTGATGACCGGCCGCCTGCCGTTCGTCGAGGCGCTGGCCGTGCTACTGCTGACGCCGGAGTTCTTCCTGCCGCTACGCCAGTTNGCCGCCCACCACCACGCCGGGAGCGAGGGCAAGGCGGCCGCCAGGCGGCTGGCAGCCATCCTCAACGAGCCGCTAACCAGCCAGACAATGGCTGGGGAGTCTCTGCAACCGGCCGCCTTGCCGGCACGGTTCGATGTCGTCTTCGAGGCCGTCAGCTTTGCCTACGAGAATGAGGACCGGCCCGCGCTTGACCGTTTTTCATTGGTCATACCGGCCGGCGAGATGGTCGCCCTGGCCGGCGCGACCGGCGCGGGCAAAAGCACGGCCGCNNCCGCTCTGCTNCGATTCATCGAGCCAACCGGCGGCGCTATCTATATTGGCGGTATCCCNCTGGCGACCATCGACCGCGCCGCGTGGCGGTCGCGAGTGGCCTGGGTGCCGCAATTGCCGCACCTGTTTCACGGCACGGTAGCCGACAACATTCGCCTGGGGCGGCCGGCGGCGACGATGGCGGAAGTCGTCGTCGCNGCCGAGGCCNCCCACGCCGATGAGTTCATCCGCGCCCTGCCGGAAGGCTACGACACGCTGCTGGGCGAAGAGGGGGCGCGGCTCAGCGGCGGCCAGCGGCAGCGCCTCGCCTTGGCCCGCGCCTTCCTGCGCGACGCGCCGCTGGTCGTGCTCGACGAGGCGACTTCCCATCTTGATGCGGAGAGCGAGTCGCTTGTTCGCGCCGCGCTGNCCCGNCTCCGGCAGGGGCGGGCGGTGCTGGTCATCGCCCACCGGCTGCAACTGGCATCCGACGCCGACCGTGTGGCCGTGGTCGAGGGCGGCCGCGTCGTCGCCACGGGAACCCACAACGAACTGCTGGCCAGCAACGCCTATTACCGCGAGCTGGTAGTGGCCTACGGGAGCGACAGCCGATGACGCCCACCCGCCGCTTGCTCCGGCTCCTGCGCCCCTTTCGCTGGGGCATCGCCCTGGCCGTGCTGCTCAGCTT
>JAACJX010000470.1 GCA_014237545.1 Ardenticatenia bacterium
GTTTCGGTCATTATACCGGTGTACAACGAGTTGGCCACGGTTGATCCGGCCGTCAGGGCTGTCCTGGCGGTCAACGAAGCAGACGAGATCATCATGGTTGACGACGGTTCGACGGATGGCACACGCGATCTCTACCCGGCCATTCAGGCTCTCGACGACTCGATCAAGGTCATCCTGCACGAGAAAAACATGGGCAAGGGCGCGGCCGTGCGCACCGGCTTCGAGCACGCTACCGGCGATATCCTCCTCATCCAAGATGCCGATCTGGAGTACGATCCGCGCGATTATCCGGCGCTGCTGCGGCCGATCATTGAGGGCCGTGCATCCGTCGTCTATGGCTCGCGCTTTCGCGGCGGGCCGACCAAAACGATGTTCTTCTGGCACATGGTGGGCAACAAGCTCCTGACATTCGTGACCAACGTCGTCTATAACACTATCCTGACCGACATGGAGACCTGCTATAAGGTCTTTCGGGCCGACGTGGTGCGGGACATACCGCTGCGGTCGCGGGGATTCGAGTTTGAGCCGGAGATCACGTCCAAGGTGCTGAAGCGCGGCCACCGCATCTATGAAGTCCCGATTTCGTACAACGGCCGCGAGTTCGAAGAGGGCAAAAAGCTCAACCCGTGGCGCGAGGGACCCAAAGCGCTGTACTACCTTTTGAAATATCGGTTTGTTGATTAGGATCGCGGACCATAAACCACAAACCACAGGCGACGGGCAGCAGTCAGCAGGAGATAGCTCTCTGCCCGCGGTCTATGGCTTATTGTCGATCGTTTTATTGGGGGTCGCCCTCCGCCTTCACGGTCTCTTCGCCAACACCTTTCACGCTGACGAAGCGCTCTTTGCCACGTGGGCCCGTTTCATCGCGGTCTGGCGCGACCCGCTCTTGATTACCCAGGCAGTTGACAAGCCGCCGTTGCCGTTTTACCTGCAAGCCGTGTTCTACCCTCTGTTGGGCCCGGTGGAGTGGGCGGCGCGGATGCCAGCCTTCATCGCCTCGATCTTATTGATTCCGCTCACCGCTCAACTGGCGCGACGGCTGACGGGCGAGCGCAACGCCGCTCTGCCGGCCGCCCTGTTTGTGGCCGTCGCCCCCCTGGCAATACAGTTCAGCGCCACGGCCTTCACCGATCCCGTCTTGNCCTTCTGGCNGGCGGCGGCCTTATATGCAGCCGCCGCGCCGCGTCGCGACGAGGTTCGCGCGCGCCCTCCTGGCTTGCTGGCCGGCTTTCTTTTTGGGCTGGCGGTGCTGGCAAAGTACCAGGCGCTCCTGTTTGTCCCGTTGCTGATCGGCGTGGCATGGCTGCGTGGCTGGCGTCGTGGGGAGTGGGTCCGCGGGCTGGCAGGCGTGATGGTTGCCGCATTGGCGCTGTTAGTCTGGCAAGCGGCCCGGTCGGCGGCCGGCGACCTGGTGGCCTTGCAGTGGGCAAACATCGGCGGCATCCGCGCCGCGCGCTCGTGGGAGCTTTGGCCGCGGGCGTTGGCAACGGCCGAGTTGTGGCGGCTGGGGTTGGGCTGGCCGCTGGTGGCGCTCGGGGGTATCGTGGCCGGTGCTCTGGTGTGGACAAGGCGCGGCCGCTTCAGGTTTGCCCCGATGGACGCGTTGCTGCTTCTGTTCCTTCTCGCATATGTCTTGCTCCATTGGCTATGGGCGGTGCCGGTGTGGGACCGATATCTGTTGCCGATCCTGCCGCTGGCGGCCGTAATGTTTGGTCGCGCTCTCAGCGCGTTGTGGCGGGTTGTTGGGCGACGAGAAAGCTCGCGCTGGGCGCTGGCCTTTGCCTCGCTGGTCGCGTTACTCACGCTCATTCCGGTGGGGCTGGCCGCGCGGGAAGGGCGGTATCCCCTCGGTGGTCAGCCGGCGGCCGACGGCGGCGCGGCTCGCGCGGCGCATCTGCTAGATGATGCCCCTTACGGCACTGTCCTGTATGATCACTGGTATAGCTGGCACTGGAACTACCAGCTATTCGACGGGCGCGTGTACGTGAGTTGGTTCCCCCATGCGGATGCCCTGGTTGAAGACCTGGCGGTATTCGCCGGAGATAGTTCCGACCGTTACATCGCTTTACCGACGTCGGCGGCCGGCGAGCCGGTCGCGCGGCGCCTATCGGAGAGAGGGTATGCGCTGGAAGCAGTGGGCGACCAGCCCGAGACGGCGAGCATGACGATCTATCGCATCCTGCCGCGAGAGCGGGTCCAATGAGTGCCCAGGGACAGATCGCAGCGCCTGGCCGCGGAANGAAAGTCGCCAATTGGGTGAGGCGGCTGGCATCCTCCTGGTTGGTGATTTTGGCGGCGCTGGCGGCACTCATCCTGTTGTTTTTTAACCGGATGGCCTTTAGCAACTTAATCCTGGCNCGCGGCGATACCTTCCTCTATTTNTACCCCTATTGGGAAGCGGCGGCCGGGGCGCTGCGCGGCGGCCGCGTCCCTTTGTGGANCCCTGACATATTCATGGGNGCGCCGCTATTGGCCAACAGCCANATGGGCTTTTTTTACCCGCTCAACTGGCCGGTCTGGCTGCTGCTGCCGACGCCTTATGCGGTCAGCGCGTCGATTCTCATCCATTTGCTGATCGCCGGACTTGGCGCGTATCTTGCCGGGCGGCGGACGCTCAGGCTGGGCCGGCCGGCGGCCTTGTTCGCGGCGGCGCTTTTCGCGCTAGGCGGCTATCTGACCGCCCAGGTGGAGCACGTCAACCAGTTGCAGGGGCTGGCCTGGCTGCCGTGGTTCTTCGCGGCTCTGGCGCCGGTGGTCGCGCCGGGCTTTGGCCGCGCCCACTGGCGCGCGGCTATTTCCAGCGCGCTTTCGATTGGCGCTCTGTTCGCCCTGCAACTGCTGGCCGGCCATACCCAGACAGCATTCATCAGTGGCTTTGCCATATCTCTCTGGGCGTTGTTTCACATTCTGGCGCGAGGGCGTCGGGGGCGCGAAGGCGGCCGCGCGTTCTGGCCTGTCGTGCTGGCGCTCGGCGCGGGGGTCGCTTTGGCGGCGCTCCTGGCCGCCGTCCAACTTCTCCCGACGCTCGAACTGGCCGGGCAATCGAGCCGGCAGGGCGGCCTGGCCCTGAACGAGGTTTTGTCGTTCTCCTGGCATCCCATTCACCTGACCCGCGCCTTGCTCCCGGCCTATGGATCAACNCTNTTCTCTGANTACGTCGCCTTTTTGCCCCTGACGGCCCTGNCGTTGGCGGTTGTCGGCGCGTGGAACTGGCGCAAGAACGCGGCCACGCGGCCGTGGGTACTGCTGGCGGTCGTGATGATCGTGCTGGCCTTTGGCCGCTTCACCCCGGTCTATTATTTACTGGGTCACGTCCCCGGCTTTGATCTGTTCCGCGTGCCGGCACGCTGGCTGGCCGTCGCCGCGTTGGCGGCCGCCCTGCTGGCCGGGCATGGCTGGGAGCGGCTGCGCCAGTTCGCGGAGACAGCTCCCGCTACCGCCGGCGAGCGACGCGACCTCGCCCGGCGCGAATTTGCCCCGCCGCTGGCCGTCGCTGGGGTTGGATTGCTGTTGCTGGTCGCCTGGGGCTACGCCGCCGGGTGGATGAGCCGCTGGATCCCGGCCGGCGCGGAATCGCCGTTTGAGACGCCGGCGCCATTGGCTCTTTTGGGCTGGCTAATCGAGTTCGCGCTGGCCGCGCTGCTGCTATGGGTTATCCTNACCGCATCACGCGAGCGTGCCCGCCACGCCACGGCCGACCTGATTATCCTGTCCCTGACGGCGCTATGGCTTGGCTCACGGATGCTGCCCTATAACCAGTTAACGACGCCGGAAGCATATTTCGATTGGCGGCCGCCACAATCGCGGCTGGCGGCGCTGGCGACCTGCGCCGTGCCGGAGCACCCCTGCGCCTTGCCTGCCAACCGTTTCCTGAGCCTGTCTGATATTTTCTTCGACCCCGGCNACCTGGCCGAAATCGAGGGCATGTACGCCGATCAACTTGATCCGGCCGCCATCTACGACTACGTCGTGGCCGTGAAGCACAAGGAGGTGCTCTCGCCTAACCTGTCGATGATCCATGGCCTGCCGTCCATAGACGGCTTTGATGGCGGGATCTTGCCGCTGGCCGCGTACTCCAACCTGATGCGCCTGATCTTGCCCGAGGGGCAGGAAACGGCCGACGGTCGACTGCGCGAATACCTGAACGCGCCGCCGGACCCGCGCTGGCTGAGCCTGTTCAATGGCCGCTACCTGATCACCGACAAAACGGGCGACCTGTGGCGCGAGGGTGTCTTCTTNGACCGGCAGCACCCGGCGCGTGTCGCCGATGAGCCGGTGACTATTGACAACTTGCCGTCGTTTGAGGCGACGGAGATATGGATGCTGGCCGGCAACAACCCGCCGGAGATAGAAGTCTCGACCATCGGCGGCGAGACNTGGCGGCTCTCGCCTGAGTTGTGGGCCGCGCCCGACNTGTATCGCGTGGCGTATCCGCGACCGGCCGTGGCCNAGCGCATCTCCCTGTTGCCGTGCCCCGGGATAAGCGAGTGCATTGTGGATTCGCTGACGCTGGTGAATGGGCGCGATGACTCGTTCCAACCCTTATCCATGCCCCCCTACCGGCTCATATTCTCCGGCGACGTGAAGATATACGAGAACCTCGACGCGCTGCCGCGGGCGTTTCTGGTGCACGAGTGGCGAACGGCCGGCGATACGGCCGCGGCCATCGAAGCCATGCGCGCCGATGGATTCGACCCGCGCCGAGAGGCTGTCGTGTCCGGCCTCGGCGCCCCCCCGCCGCCCGGCGAGAGCGGGCAAGGGATGGTGTCGGTCGTGGAATATCTACCCGAATCCGTCATGTTNCGAGCCGCGACCGATACGGATAGCCTTCTGGTGTTGACCGATGCGTATTACCCCGGTTGGCAAGCGACCATAGACGGCGCGCCGGCTCAAATCTGGCCGGTCGACGGTTTATTCCGGGGTGTGTTCGTGCCCGCCGGGGAGCACGACGTGGTATTGTCCTTCAGTCCGGCTAGTTTCCGCTATGGCGCGATCATGTCGGCTTTGGGAATTGCCGCTGTTCTGGCGCTGCTGATGCGGTTNACTCTAAAGCGTGAGAGTGAAGCTCACTCATAATACAACGGTATGAGCTGGAGGACCGGGGCTACAATCAGCTTATGGATAGACCAATTAAAGATGACGCAGTTGGAGCGAAGGCTGCTAATAAAATCTGCGCAATCTGCGAGATCTGTGGATGCTTTTTGTATTAGACGTTGGTCAGGAGATGTGCATTCCGCAGCCTGATTGGTTATCCTTCACGGCTGTCATACAACAGGAGTAAATCGACAGGGGTAGTCAGTGGTCAAACCGCTTATACGAATCATATTGCTGATGTTTATACTGCTGGCCGCAACAGGCTGTAGCCTGTTGGAGCCGCAGCCGCAGTTGATCATTCCTACCCCGCCCTCAGCCGCCGCCGCCGATCTACCTACGCCGGAATTGTTGATCGCCAATGAATCCGGCCAAATCGTTACCGACCCAGTGAGCGACGTCGTGCCGACGGTGGATCCGGCGATTGAATCCCTCATCACCGAGGTGTCCCAACAGCAGCTCATGGCCTACATCCGTCAGGTCGAGGGCTTCGGGACGCGCAATGCGTTCAGCGACACCCAGTCAGAGACGTTCGGCATNGGAGCGGCCCGCCGCTGGATTTTTAACGAGTTCGTACGCGTGGGGAATGGACGGCTGACAGTTGAGTTTCAGGATTTCCCGCTCACCTATAACGGCTACTCGGCCGAGCAAAGCAACGTGGTGGCGACGCTGCCGGGCAAGGGCAACGGCAACGGTATTCTCGTACTCATGGCCCACTACGATAACCGGCCACCCGACGTCACCGACGGCTTCAGCCGTGCTACCGGCGCGAACGATAACGGGTCGGGCATCGCCCTTCTCATCGAGACGGCGCGGATCATGGCCTCACGCGATTGGAACCAGACAGTCGTCTTCCTGGCCACGTCGGCCGAGGAGCAGGGCGCGTTTGGGGCCCGCTACTTTGCCGAGAACGCGTTCCTCGACGGCAAGAATGTCATCGCCACACTCAATTATGACGCGGTTGGCGGGCGCGTCGGCATTCCCCAGCACGTGCGGCTCTTCGCCGTCGATTTCCTGACGTCGGTTCACGGCTCGCTCGGCCGCTATTATGAGTACGTCGGCGGCCTGTACCTGCCCACTTTCCCCGTCGTTATCTATGATGCATTGGATCGCGAGGGGCGGTGGGGCGATCACCGGGAGTTCGTGCGCGTCGGCTATCCGGCGGTGCGCGTGATCGAGTCAGTTGAAGACCCCGACCTGGTCAATTCCAATCGGGACACGTGGGATCTGATCGACTATAACTACTTGCAGCGCGTGGTGCAGTTGAACGTGGCCGTGGCTGCCAACCTGGCCGGCGCGCCACACCAGCCCGAACCNCCNATTATTGCCTCAATGGCTGAACCAGGCGCATACATGCTGACGTGGCCGGTTGCGCCGGAAGCCTCCGGGTACGCGATTTCCTTCCGGCCTATCGACTCGCTTTACTATCCGACCTTTCGCTTCGTGAAGGCCAGCCACGCCGGAAACGTGGCCCTCACCGGTCTGGACCCAAGCACCACCTACGCGGTCAGCATCGCCGCTCTGAACGAGCGCGGCCTGATCAGTGGCTTTTCCGTGGAGCAAATCGTCGGTCCGGGATCATCAACGGTGGGCGCCGCGCCTGATCAAACGGCCGGACAGCCTTAATCTATGGATTGGCCGCGTTCAGCAGCGTGGTCAGATAATAAACCCGGGAGAGGATTGGCCCGGCCTCCCACAACTCCGCCAGCCGGGGCTGGCCGTGCTCCTGGATGATCGCCGGCAGCAGTTCCAGTTGTCGCACGCCATTTTGGTCGAGCCAGACGTTCAGGATAGCTGTCTCCGGTGGGCCGTCGATGTTGAACAGGAAATTCCCCAAACCGTAGGCGATTACCCCATCGTTATAGCGGTGAATGCCCTGCAGGATGTGGGCGTGATGCCCGACGACGAGATCGGCCCCGGCATCGACCGCGGCGCGGGCCGCGGCCACCTGCGGCTCGCTCGGCTCCTCGATGTATTCGTACCCGCTATGCAGGATCACCACGACCAGATCCACTTCCGGCCGGACGGCGGCCACGTCGGCGCTGACCCGCGCCGGCTCGGCCCAGGCCAGGCCGGGGGCGGCGGCCGTCGCCGACCAAGTTTGGGTGTCAAAGTGGGTGATGGCCTCGACGGGGACGTGGACGTAGCCCAGGAAGGCCACCTTGAGGCCATTGATATCGGCGATGTGGGGCGCGTGGGCCGCCACCTCATTCGCGCCACCGCCAACCGTGGCCACGCCGGCGGCATGCAGCAGATCAATGCCCTGCAGTAGCGCCTCCGGCCCGTAGTCCTGGGCGTGGTTGTTAGCCAGCGACACCAGATCAACGCCGCCGATGGCCAGCGATTCGGCCGTCTCCGGCGGCGAGCGGAACGGGTAGCGTTTGGCCGCTGGCTCGCCCACGTCTCCCAGGGCCGTCTCCAGGTTGGCGATGGTGTAGTCGGCCGCTTCGAAGACATGCTGGACGCGGGACAGCGGATAAGCCAGATCGCCGGTGGTCTGGATGATGTAGGCCGGCGAGCGGTCGTAGTTGACGTCGCCAACGGCGGCGATGCGAATCGTGGGCAANGGGGCCAGGGCTTCGCTCAGANNTGGCGCGAGGGCGCTCGCGGCGGCCTCAAATGCCGGGGCGGCTGCCAGCGACCACTGCTCGTGGTAAGGATAGTCGGGATCGGTGGGATGGAGACCGTCCACCCGCAGCGCCTTGTTCTCCGGCGTCATCGCGCTCCAGGGAATGGCGCGGACCAGGTTGTGGCCGTTGGCCAGAATCGCTTCGGCGTCGGCNGTGTTGATCAATTCCCAGTTGGTGGTGAAGGGGACCGCGAAGGCCAGCGGCTCCTCGCGCACAATTGTTCCTTCCGTGCCGCGGGCCACGATCAAGTCGGCTCGCCCTTCGGCCAGCGCCGCGAGAGGGTCATCTTCAACTGATAGACGCCACTCGAAGGCCGACGCCTCGATGGCCGCTAGAGCGGCCGCGACATCCGCCTCCAGCTCCGGCTCGACGACCAGAGCCACGGGCATGGGTGTCGCCGTGGGCGAAGGCGTCGCGGTGGGCGGCGGCGTGACTGTGGGCTCGTTCGTGGCCGTGGGTCGTGTTGTGGGCGTCGGCTCGGTCGTCGCGGCCGGAGCGCGCGTGGCCGCCGGCGCTTCGGACTCTAATTGCGCCGGCGGGATGGTGGCCTGGGAAGAGCCGCCACAAGCGCTTAGCGCGGCAGTGATGACTACAATGAACAGCAAGGCCAGGGCGGCCGGGATTCTTTGTCTCATTTGGTGTCCGGGATGCAGGGCGGGGGTTCGGTTGCCAGCTGGTGTTCGGTCAGGGAGATACCCTGCTCGTGGAGGTNAGTCGCCATCTCCACGCCGACGTAGCGGTAATGCCAGGGTTCGTAGAAAAACCCAGTCGTCTCAAAAGCCTCGAAGGGGAAGCTAAGGGTAAAGCCGTACTTGTGAGCATTTTCCAACAGCCATATCCCCTCGCTTGTCTTGTAGAACCACGTGTGGAACTCGATATCTTCCTGGCCGACGATGTCGGCCAGTTCGGGCGAGCCGAAGTCGACCACCGTGCCCAGTTGGTGCTCGCTGAAGCCGGGCGGCGCGCTCAAGATATTGGCCCGGTCGGGCTCCTTCTCCAGCCACTTCTGGCGGGCGATGGCCTGGGCCGAGAAGCTGCGATAGCCGGAGATGATGACCGGCTTGAGGCCCGCCGCTTGCATGTCGCCAATCATCTCGACGAGGGGNTTNACGACGACACGCCGCAATTGCGTCGGATAGCCGAGGGTGACCTCCGCCGGCAGATAGGCCGCGATATCTACCAGTCCGGCCGGTTCATAATCCCGGCTCAGGCCATAGGTCAGGGTGACGAACGTCAACAGCCCATTGTCCGGCACGCGCTGGCTGCAAAGCACGGTGCGGTCGGGCGTCGGAGAGGGCGTAATTGTGGCCGTCGGGACGGCAGTCGGCGGGGCCAAAGTCGGCGTGCTGGTGGGCGGCGNGGCAGTCGCGGGTTCCGTTATAGGGGTTGGGGGCAGTCCGGTGGCGATGACCGGCGGCAGGGTGACCGGCGTGGCGGTCGCGGCTCCTTCCACGAGCACCANGGCCGGGCTGGTCGCGGCCGAGGGAGCGCAGGCGGACAGTATGGCCGCGAGCGCGAGCAGGATGAATACGCCGGGCCGCCGGCCGATTGTCAGGGAGGTCACCATGTAGTCTATAGCGGGACGGCGGATCGTCGCATGCGCGCCGCAAACAGGTAGTAAACCAGATTAGCCAGCAAGGCGGCCCACAGGCCGATGAGCAGTAGGATGCCCCTCTCGCCAAACCAGGAAGCTATGACAAGACCAACGCCCAGCGCGAATACCTGCCCGGCCTGGACGCGCCAGGGGTTAAGAGGCTCGCCGGTGGCGTCGCCAACGGCCGTGGTGCCATAGGCGCCCAGGACAACCGGGGTGAATCCAAGCACAATAGCCAGCAGCGTGGCGACCTGCCACAAGACCGGCGGCGCGGTGGTCCAATCCGGCTGCCCGAATACGATGGCCGTCACGAAGAAGATGACCACCGCATACATCGCGTGAATTCGTTGCCCATCGGGCAACTGGCTGTCCATGCTCAGCATGATGCTCATCAATATACCGAAGATCGGCGTCACTTGCCACCCCAGCCAGACGGTGCTAAGGAGAAGCACAACAAGATCTGTGAATTTGGGGCGAAGACCGGTGGCCCGGTTCAGAAAGCGCACCGTCCCGATGAGCCAGAAAAGGGCCAGCGCGGAATCGAGCGTNTAAGCCGGCAAGAAAGGGATGACCAGCAGCGCGGCCAGGACAGAGGCGCGAGGTCGGTCGGGGTCGAGTTCCTTGGCCAGGGCGGCGGTCAGGAAGGCGACCGCGCCGGCGACGAGCGACGCTGCCAAGCGCGACCCCAAACTCCCGCCCGCTATCCAGAAGGCCCCCGCCGCGCACGCGGCCGATAGCGCCAGAATCAACTGGTTGTGGCGCAGGTTGATATCGTAGGGGCGGTATAGGGACGACCAGCGATGATAATCCATCAATTGCGTCAGGGTGCGGGTCGAATATCGACGATGCGTCCGAAGCCGTTGACCTCTACCTCCCACTCACTGTTGGGCTCAAATTGCAGGTATTCGTTCAGGCTNTCCGTATTGTATACGACTGTTTCGCCGCCGACGTCGAAGGTNATNTGATACACTTCGTCTCGTTCGCCCAACTCCTGGTCGGGCTGNAGCCGCGTTTCGGGCCAGAACGGGTTGAGATTGGCCCCCGTCTCCTCCATGACGCCGACTGGCTGCAATTGCATGACCGTATACTCGCAGTAATCGTCATAGACGATGTACTCGCAGTCCTGCACCATCTCGCCGAAGCCCGTGCCCTGATCGACCAGGTACGGCGTGCCACAAATCTCCTCCGAGTTTTCGGTGGCGAAGGCGGAGCGGCCACGCTCGCGCTCGCTGCAATAGCTGACCTCGGCGTCCTGCGGCAGCTCATCGGCCCAGGTGCTAAAGGTCGCCGGCGCGTAGCCGAGGATAACAATGCTGCGCTTCCAGTTCACATTGCTGACCCGAGCGATGTTGCTCTCGGTGCTGTTGCCGCGCATGAAGAAGAAGGCAATCGCGCCGCAGATCGCCAGCAGGACAATCACCCCGATGATCATGAGGGCCGGGCTCATCTTGGCTGGAGCCGCCGCCGGAGCAGCCGCGGCGGGCCTGGCGGCCACACCCAACGGGGAGCCGCAGTTCTGGCATTTGGCATTCGTGGCCGGGTTGAGCGTGCCGCAGAAATCGCACTTGATGTCGGGGGCGGGTTTGCTCTGGGCCGCGCCGATGACATCGCCGCTCTCCCGCTGTTCGGCGCCNGTCAGATCGCCCCCGCAGCGGGAGCACTTGGTGGCGGTGGCAGGATTGCGCGTGCCGCAAAAAGGGCAGTGGACGTCCGGGCCGGCATTGGCCAGTTCCAGCCCCTCCTGGTCGGTTACGATCTTGTCCTCACCCGCCTGATGAAACTGGACGTCTTTCGGTTGGGGCGCGCCGCAACTGCGACAGACCTTCACCCGTCCCGGGTTGCGGGTGTTGCAGAATGGACAGGTCCATTCGAGTTCTACATAGCCCAGGGATTCTTTCGCCATGTCGATCCTCCAATACGATTGGTTGGCTCCTGATTGTAACACGTCGCGTGCGCGGCCGTGTCATTCCCGATTTGGATTTTACAGACCGGCCCGTTTGGTGCAATAATTCTTCTTCGATTGCCTATGAACGGGAAAAACTTACTCTTGCTCCTCATGCTGGCGGCTCTGTGGGGGCCGTCCTTTTTGTTTATCAAGGTCGCGGTNGAAGAGATCCCGCCGCTGACCCTGGTGTTGGGCCGGGTGGCCATCGGNGCGGCGTTCCTGCTGGTGGTGCTGGTGGCCCAGCGTCGCCGGCTGCCCAACGACCGCCGGTTGTGGGGCCATCTGGCGGTTGTGGCTATGCTCCACAACGCCCTGCCGTGGGTGCTGCTCAGCTGGGGCGAGCAGTACATTGACAGCGCGCTGGCCTCTATCCTCAACGGCACGACGCCCCTGTTTACCATCATCCTGGCCCATTTCCTGGTGGCGGGTGATCGGATGACCGCGCCGAAANTGTTGGGGGTTTTGNTGGGATTCGCGGGACTCATGCTGTTGATCCTGCCTTCACTGTCGGGCGGGGTGCAGGCATCGACCTGGGGCTTGCTGGCGGTGACGGCTGCCGCGGCGATATACGGCGTGGCCATGATCTACAGCCGCAACCACCTGCGCGGCCTGCCGCCGCTGGTCGCGCCGGCCACGCAACTCTTGCTGGCGACGGCCTACATGGCCCCGGTGGCCCTGATCTTCGACCAACCATGGACGCTCGACCGCCCGTCGGCCGCCGCGCTGGGCTCGCTATTTCTGCTGGGAATCATGGGTACGGGATTGGCTTTCATCGTCTACTATAGGCTGTTGGAGACGGCCAACCCGACCTATATCTCTATGGTCACCTACGTTATCCCCATCTTTGGCGTGATTCTGGGTGTCCTTGTGCTCGACGAGCAATTGACGTGGCTGGCGCTGGTTGGCTTTGGGCTGATCCTGCTGGGCGTGATGGTGGTCAATGGGCTGTTTGCCAACCATCTGCCAATGAGGCGCAGGCAGCCACCACAGGCCTCAGAGGTTTCCGAAGACCTCTAAGGTTGCCGGCTCGCCCCAGCCTCCGCCGCCGGGCGTCTCGACCCGCACGACGTCGCCCGCCTCGACGGCGAAAGTGGTCTTGCCCGGCAAATCGAGCGTCTCCTTACCGCGCAAGAGCACGTTGCGGCCCGGCTGTCCTGCTGCTCCGCCGGCCAGGCCGTATGGCCCGCGCCGCCGACGCTCGGCGGTGATGGTGACGGTGGCGGAGGCCAGGAAGCGGATGGCGCGCTCCAGTCCATCGCCGCCGCGGTGGCGGCCCCGGCCGCCGGAGCCTTGGCGCAAGCGGTAGCTCTCGATGCGGATGGGAAAGCTGTACTCCAGCGCCTCGACCGGCGTGTTGCGCGTGTTGCTCATGTGGACGTGGACGCCCGACGCGCCGGCGGCTTCGGGGCCGGCTCCCGCGCCGCCGCCGATGGTTTCGTAGTAGGCGAAGTGGCTGGAAGAGGTCGCCATGCCGTCCGGGTATGCGCCGCCAAAGGTGAGGTTGTTCATTGTGCCCTGGCTGGCTGCCGGTACCAAACCGGGCAGCGCCTGGGCNAGGGCGCCGAAGACGGCGTCGACCACGCGCTGCGACGTCTCGACGTTACCGGCGGCCACGGCATGGGGCGGCCGCGGGTCGAGCAGGGAGCCGGGCAGGACGCGCACAGCCAGCGGCGTGAAAGCCCCCTCATTCATCGGCAGGTCGGCGTCGAGCAGGGCCAGGGCGATGCAGCGCAGGCAATAGGCCACGGCCGAATCGACGATGGCCGGGACGGCGTTGAGATTCCCGGCCACGGCCGCCGCCGTCCCGGCGAAGTCGACCGNCAGGCTGTCGCCCGCAACGTCAATCGNCACNTGGATAGGTACGGTGTCGTCGCTTTGCCCGTCGTCGTCGAGGTAATCGGTGAATGTGTAGCGGCCGTCGGGGATCATCTGGATGGCGGCGCGGGTCAGCGTGGCGGTGTAATCGATGAGCGCCTGGGCTTGCCGCAGCGTCTCTTCCCGCCCGTACCGCTCGACGATCTCCACCAGCCGCGCCGCGCCGGTGNCATGGGCGGCCAACTGGGCGGCCAGGTCGCCGTCCCGCTCCCATGGCGTGCGCACATTACGCAGGATGAGCTGCCAGACGGCCTCGTTGCGCGCCCCGGCGTCCACCAGCTTGATCGGCGGGATGATGATCCCTTCCTGGAACAGCTCGGTTGATAGGGGCATTGAGCCGGGCGACATGCCGCCCACGTCGGCGTGGTGGGCGCGGCTGGCAACCAGGAAGTAGTGGTCAGTGGTCAGCGGTGAGTGATCAGTTTTCTGACCACCGGCCACTGGCCACTGTCCACTGATGAAAACCGGCGACACCAGCGTAATATCCGGCAGGTGGTTACCGCCCAGATAGGGGTCGTTGAGGATGACGACGTCGCCGGGCCGAAACGGGGCGCAGCGCTCGACGGCGGCGCGCACCGAGGCGGGCATCGCCCCCAGGTGGACCGGGATGTGGGCCGCCTGGGCCAGCAACTGCGGCGGCTCACCGGTCAAGAACACGGCGCAACTGTAATCGAGTCGCTCCTTGATGTTGGGGCTATAGGCGGTCCGGCCCAATGTGACGCCCATCTCCTGGGCCACCGAGGCGAAGAGATGGTTGAAGATGGTCAGGGTGACGGCGTCCATGGAATGACGAATGACGAGTGACGAGTCCAGAGTTGACCGATGACCGCCGACCGCCGACCGCAGCTAATGTGTGTATGATACATAACCAATCTCTTTCCGGCGGTGGTCAGCGGTCAGCCGTCGTTGATCGTTCAAGACTTGAAAATTGGCAAGTTACCCAGGGCAATAACGCGNGACCAGTCATCGTCGCCCTCGGTGAAGATGGCGGCGATCTGGGCCACGTTGCCCCCAGCCTTGATGACAAGCTTCTCCATGCCGTTGAGCGTGCTGCCGGTGCTGATGACGTCGTCGACGACGATGACGCGCTTGCCCTTGATGAGGGCGCGGTCTTTCTCGTCCAGGAACAGCGTTTGCGGCGAGCCAGTGGTGATAGACACCGTCTCGGCGCTGATGGCGTCGCCCATGTAGCTCTTGTACGCCTTGCGCATGACGACGTAGGGCAGGCCCATGAGGGCGCTCATCTCGTAGATGAGAGGGATGCTCTTGGCCTCGGCCGTCGCCAGCACGTNGGCTTTCACATCCTTGAGCTTTTCGGCCAGCGCCGCGGCCGACGCCTTGACGACGTAGGTGTCGCCGAGCATGTTGAACACGGCGATACGCACACCGGGGGCGACTTCAAATAACGGGAAGTGGCGGGTCAGGCCGGCCACTTCGACCGTATAGGTGTCACGTTGGGTCATGATCTAAATTCTCCTGCTTCCAAAAGTCGCGGCCACTCGCTGGAGCGATTTCAGGAGTGCCGGTAGAATGAAGTTTACCGTAGGAGACTGCCCTGACAAGGAGTATGCGATGAAGGCAATTACCGTTCATGGCGAAAAGAGCGATCCCCGTTTGGTATGGGAGGAAGCTCCGGACATCGGCTATAGGGAAGATGAGGTCCTGGTTGAGGTGCGGGCGACGGCCGTCAACCGGGCCGACCTGTCCCAGGCGCGCGGCAATTACGCCCCGCCGCCGGGGACGAGCGACATCCTCGGCCTTGAGATGTCCGGCGTGATCCGCGAAGTGGGCGCGGGGGTGACCGGCTGGCGGCCGGGTGACCGGGTCTGCGCGTTGCTGCCGGGCGGCGGCTATGCCGAGTTGGCGGCCGCGCCCGCCGGGATGCTGCTGCGGCTGCCGGATCATTGGACATTTGCCCAGGGCGCGGCCGTGCCGGAGGTGTGGTATACGGCCTACATCAATCTCTTTGACGAAGGGCAGCTNGAGGCGGGCGAGACGGCGCTCATCCACGCCGGAGCCAGCGGCGTGGGCACGGCGGCTATCCAGTTGGCAGTCGACGCCGGGGCCCGGGCCATCGCCACGGCCGGCAGCGAGGCGAAGGTCGCTTTCTGCCGCGAACTTGGCGCTATCGGGGTCAACTACAAAGAGCAGGATTTTTTGGCCGAAGTGAAGCGGGAAACGGATGGACAAGGTGTGGATGTGATTCTCGATCCGGTAGGCGGCTCGTATCTGTCGCGCAATATCGAGGCGCTGCGCCGCTTCGGTCGCTTGGTCAACATTGGCTTGCTTGGCGGGACGAGGGGCGAGCTGAACATGGGTCAGGTGCTCGGGAAGCGGCTGCGCGTCGTCGGTTCGACGCTGCGCGGCCGGCCGCCGGCCGATAAGATCGCCATCACCCGCCGGTTTGAGATCGAGGTCTGGCCCAAGCTGCTCGACGGCCGGCTGCGGCCGATCATCGATACAACTTTTTCCATTGCCGACGCTCAGGCCGCGCATGAGTACGTGCGGGCGAATCGGAATATAGGGAAGGTTATATTGGCGGTGTCTTGAGCGGGAGGCAGGGGAGAGGGGGAGAAAGGGAGAAGGGGAGCCGGAGAGAGGGGGAACAAAGAGAAAACCAGATGGTTCGCGCGGGCTGCCTTTGACGGGCTATTGGCCCAGAGATATACTCTCCCGCTATGCGACTTTCAAAAGCTTTCGGTAAAACANTACGCGAGGCTCCGGCNGAGGCCGAACTCGCGAGCCACAAACTGCTTCTCCGCGCCAACTTCATCCGCTCCGCCGGCGCGGGCATCTATACCTTCATGCCTCTCGGCTACCGCGTCATCCGCAAGATATGGGACATTATGGCCGAAGAGATGGATGCCATCAACGGCCAGGAGATGTGGATGCCCAACCTGCATCCGGCGGCGCTGTGGCAGGCCACCGGCCGCTGGGACTACGTCGACGTCCTCTTTAAGCTGAAGGGATCCGGCGACCGCGAGTACGCGCTCTCGGCCACCCACGAGGAGATCGTCGTCGATCTGGCGCTGCGCGAGATCGAGAGCTACCGCGACCTGCCCAAGATGGTCTACCACATCAGCAAGAAGTTCCGCGACGAGCCGCGGCCGCGCGGCGGCCTGCTGCGGTTGCGCGAGTTCATCATGAAGGACGCCTACAGCCTCGACCGCGACGAAGCGGCTCTGGACGAATACTACCCGGACATGGTGCAGGCCTACTTCAATATCTTCAACCGCTGCGGCGTCGACACGATCGCCATCAACGCCGACGTCGGCGCGATGGGCGGCAAGACGTCGCAGGAGTTNGTTCTGCCCCANCCGCAAGGCGAGGACTCNTTCATCGCCTGCGAGAATTGCGATTACGCCGCCAACGTCGAGGCGTCGATCTTTGTGCGCGAAGGCGTCAAACCAGCCACCCTCAAACCGCTGGTGAAAGTGGAAACGCCCGACTGCAAAACCATCGCCGANGTGGCCGCCTTTGTCGGCGTGCCGACGAGCCAGACCATCAAGGCCGTCTTTTACTGGTGGCGGCCGCGCTTCGTCGAGAAACCGGGCGAGGGACGACTGGTATTCGCTCTCGTGCGTGGCGACATGGATATCAACGAGACAAAGCTGGTCAATGCCGTCGGCGGCGGTTTTCTGCGCGCCGCCNGCGACGCCGAGATCCGCGCCATCGGCGCGGTCCCCGGTTACGCCTCCGGTATCGGTCTGACCCCCGCCAGGGACATGCAATCGCCGGGCGTTATGATTGTCGCCGANGAGTCGATCGATTACGGTGGGAACTACGTCGTGGGCGCGAACGAAGAGCCGTACCACTACACCGGCGCGAATGTCGGCCGCGACTTCACCGTCAGCCAGATCGCCGACATCGCCCAGGCCGACTCCGGCTATCAGTGCGCCCAATGCGGCGGCCGGCTCGTATCCCGACGGGCCATCGAGGCCGGCCACTGCTTTAAGCTCGGCACCCGCTACAGCGCCGCCGTAGGGGCGACCTATCTGGACGAAAACGGGCAGCCGCAGCTCATCTACATGGGCAGCTATGGCATCGGCCTCGACCGGCTCATGGCGATCATCGTCGAGTTGCACCATGACAAGGACGGCATCCTCTGGCCGGAGAGCGTGGCTCCTTATCAGGTCCACCTGGTGCACATCGGCAAGGCGGGAGATGGGACAAAGGAGAAAGCTGAAGCGCTCTATGCCGAGTTGTCGGCCGTCGGGGTGGAGGTTCTCTACGACGACCGAGACGGACTAGGCGCGGGCGTCAAGTTTAAGGATGCCGATCTGATGGGCATTCCCTCGCGCGTCACCGTTTCGGCCCGCAGCCTGGAGCAGGGTGGGGCGGAAATAAAGCGGCGCAGCGACGACGATAGACAAATCGTAAAGCTCGACGAGCTGGCAGAATTTTTCACGAAGTAGCCTCGCCCCCTGATTGATTGCGNGTAAGCGGCCTGGACCACCAGGCCGCTTTTTTATTTCTGCCGATGGTCACCGCTAGGACGGGATTTATTCCCGGACGGGTGACGGGATGATTTCCCGGCGGAAACATGTCTCCTGCCTCATGACATGCGCTCCTCAAGCTATTAACATGGCCTTATGAATCAGCGAGATGTGNCAAGCCCCGCGGCACGCAAGCGAACCACCCGGATACTACCGTCGGAAGGTGAGCATGATCTCTCAATAACCTGTTTGCCGTAGGTCGCCTGCATGACCGATCTCGGAGAAATACAATGATCAGCCCGTTAGCAGATAGAACCGCCACGAGCGCAGCCACCATTTTGGCTGTAGGCAATCAGGATATCACCCGCGCCCACATGGATGCCCCAGGCGATTGGAGGGTAGAGTCCATCTGGTTGCCGGCGAGGCCGAACACGCTGGCCGCTGACCCGCGCAACGACGGGATAGTCTATGTCGGAACCCAGGGGGCTGGCATTTANNGTTCGTCCGACTATGGGGAGACCTGGACGCGCCTGGGACTCGATGGACAGATCGTCAAGTCGATCGCCATCAGTCCACACGACCCCGCCGTCATCTATGCCGGCGTGAAACCGGCGGGTTTGTTCAAGAGCCACGACGGCGGCCGAACCTGGCGCGAACTGGATGGGTTTCGCCGCATTCCCAATCGCTGGTGGTGGTTCTCGCCGGCCGAGCCGCCGTTCCGCGCTTACGTTAACGCCCTTGCGGTATCACCAACGGAGCCCGACCTCGTCCTGGCCGGGATCGAATTCGGCGCTGTGGTTCGCTCGAATGACGGCGGCCGAACGTGGACGGGCCACCGGCCAGGTGCCATACGTGATTGCCATTCTCTGAGCTTCCACGTCGCCAATGGCCTGTGGGCATACGAAGCCGGCGGAACGGGCGGCGGCGCGGCCGTCAGCCGTGATGGCGGCCTNAAATGGGAACAGCCTCGTTCCGGTTTGGCGGAGCACTACGGTGTTGCCTGCGCCGCCGACCCTGAACAACCGGAAATCTGGTACGTGTCGATGTCGTCCAGTCCTGGTAAAGCCTATGGGGCCAGCGCTGAAGCGTACCTCTATCGCGTGTCCGGGGGGGCAAGCTGGCAGCCGATAGGTTGGCAGGATCACCCCATGGATCAGATGCCCCTTGTGCTGGCGACTATTCCTGGAAGCCCCGGCCATCTCTATGCCGGTACTTCCAAAGGGCAGATATGGCATTCNGATGACTATGGCGACTCNTGGNGGGGATTNCCGTTCGTCGTGGGTTCCGGCATATTTGATATGTTGCTCTTTTGAACGCCACCCATGTACACATGCTATCGCTCGGTATGAAGGGAATAACCCGGACGATGATCTGCCGCCGCTCGTGATTAGCCTGACCCTTCTGCTGGGTGTCAGCTATGCCATCGGCGCGGCGGGGTATTTATCGGGCGGGCTGGAAAGCCGTCTGGCACTGTTCGGGTACGCGGGGAGCGCTGTCATCGGACCCCTNTGGGGCATATTTCCCGGCTGGTATCTGCTGCGAAGCGGCAGCGTCTTATCGGCCGGCGCATAACGAGGTAATTGACGTGAAAATCTCTCGAGTGGTCTACACGATTGCCGCCTGGTCATTCGTTGTCGGGGTTGTGGTGCAGGTCTTCTTTGCGGGGATGGCCGTAGTCGCCGGCCGTTGGCCGTGGACAAACCACATAAATCTGGGCCATTTTCTGGCGATGCCGTTATTGGTCATGTTGGTGACGATGTATGTGGGAAAGATGGGCGGCTCGCTGAAGCGATTGACCTGGCTTCTCTTTCTGGCATACGTCTTGCAGGCCGACCTGCTCATTTTCCTGCGTGGCAGCGCGCCGGCTTTGTCGGCCCTTCATCCGGTACTGGCCCTGGTCGATTTCGCGCTTGGGNTGCTGNTGGCNTGGAGAGCAACCNCCATGCTTCGCGACAACGAGCCGCTAATGTTACGCCAATTACAGTCAGATGGCATGGTTNGTAACTGAATTATTTTAAGGNGCTCCTTAAACTGTTNTGGAATTGCGNAGNGAGGNCGGCAGNCCAATAGGANNGATNNNTCGAACGGGTTCNAAATAATNACCAAAGGCCGGAGTTGCTCCCCGATCTCACATCCCAGATATCGAATAGTTATGGAGAACGCGAAAAGATGAAGACATTGGTCAAGTGGTTAGGCATATTCCTGGCAGGATTTGTTGGCCTCGTATTGCTAATTGTTGCGGGTGTGTACATCGCCAGTGAGCGGCGGATAGAAAAAACCTACGACGTCGCCGGTAAGGAGATACCCCTGCCGACCGACGCGGCCAGTATCGAAGAAGGCGAGCGGCTGGCGACCATTCGCGGTTGCAATGACTGTCATGGGGCCGACTTCGGCGGCAAGCTGTTTCTCGATGACCCGATGTTGGGAACCGTCTATACGGCCAATTTAACGTCCGGCGCTGGTAGCGCAACCAGCCAATTTACCGTCCAGGACTGGGATCGCGCCATCCGCCACGGCATCGGCCCGGNCGGAAAGGGTGTGGCGGTTATGCCCAGCAATGAGTTTGCCGTGCTGAGCGATGAACAGTTGGGTCAACTCGTGGCCTTCTTGAAGACGGTACCACCGGTCGATCGCGAGACCCCGGAGCCGAAACTCGGCATGTTGGCGCGCGCGCTGTTTCTAATGGGGCAGTTGCCATTGTTGCCGGCCGAGGTGATCGATCACGCGGCGGTTTCTCCCGCGACTGTCGATAAAACCGTCTCAGTGGAATATGGCGCCTACATGTCAACGAGTTGCATCGGCTGTCATAAGCCGAACTTCGCCGGCGGTCCTGTCCCTGGCGCGGCCCCCGGCGATCCGCCCTCGGCCAACCTGACCCCGGCCGGTCATCTGGCCGACTGGACCCTGGACGATTTCACGCTCGCCCTTCGAAACGGGGTAACGCCCGAAGGCAAGGCGCTCGATCCGGCTCAGATGCCCTGGACGTTGACCCAGCATATGACGGACGTCGAGATCGAGTCGCTGTGGCTCTATCTCAAGAGCTTGCCGCCGGCGACGTCATCCGGCTGACGCGGCGGCCGAACTATGCCCAGCCTGTGGCGCGGTTGGCCATGGACTGGCGGGAAATATCTATAGGCAGAGGCTGTCATGAGAACTATGCTTATCACCGCCACCACGGTTGTGATTGTAATTGATGCCCTGGGCTGGGCCTNTGTCACCCTTCCCGTGCTTAGATATGCGCTTGCTCACCGGGAGCTGCCGACCGTGGGCGGCATCCGCCTGCTGAGCGGGCCGCTCGAAGCGCTGAGTATCGAGGCCGTCATTAGCACCGGAATCGTGTTCGTCGTGGTCAGTGGGTTGAAGCTGCTGGCGGCGTACTGGCTATGGCAAGCGCGTACCGATGGCGCCATCCTGGAGATCATTCTGCTGGGACTCAGCGCTATTTTCTGGTATGCCTTCCAACTGCCTTTTGGGCCGTTGATTGGCGTCATCCAGATCGTCTTACTGGCGCTCGTGTGGAGCAGTCTGGGCTAATGGGCCGGCATGATGGAGATATCCTTATGTACAACTGGATGGTCTATATTCACGTTCTGGCGACATTCGCCTTCCTGATGACCCATGGCGTCAGCAGCGTGGTTGCCTTGCGATTGCGCAGCCAGCGGGACCCNGTTGTGGCGCGCGCCTGGCTGGAACTCTATGCCAGCGGGCGCGTCGTCGAAGTTTTCTATGGCTCATTGCTGACGCTTTTGGTGAGCGGAGTGTTCAGTGGATTCATGGGTGATTGGTGGGGGCGAGGATGGATCTGGCTCTCGCTGGCCTTGCTCATTTTCATCATGGTTTCCATGTTCCTCATCGGTTCTCGGCATTACAGCCGGGTCCGAAAGGCACTNGGCATGGCGTGGTTTGATGGGCGAAGAGGACATCCGCCCGGCGAGCCGGCACCGGCCGGGGAATTGGAGACCTTGTTGGCTGGTGGGCCGGCCATAACGTTGGCGGTAATCGGCTTTGGCGGCATCGCTATCATCCTGTGGCTGATGATGTTCAAGCCGTTCTAAAAAGAGCATTGACGAGCAATGNTATAATNGTCTGGCGTNAAATGAGCGACATACACCCTTACTCCNCCTTCCTGAATCAGGAAGACTCAGCCGACCTGATGATGACCGAGGACGGGTTCGCTGGACCCTGGGGGCAAGCTGCTCGCCTCTGGGCGTTCCTGATCGTCGCTTTATCCATATTNAATTTCGCGCTGGCCGTCTGGTACGCCATTCGCACCGAAAACACGGCGCTCTTTTTCACTCACCAGCTTTTTCTGCCGGTCCTCGCAATCGCCTACACGTTTCTGGGGCGCGTCACANTNTCTCGCCGGCCGCGGAATCCTATCGGCTGGATATTTCTGTGCGTTGGGGCGCTGTTCCTATTGGTTGGACTGTCCACCAGTGTTATCGACGGGGTTGTACCGGCCGCGCTGATCACATCAACCGGAAGAGATCTGNCCGTCTGGTTGGGTAACTGGGCGTGGCTTCCGGCGCAAATATTGCCTTTGACCTTCGTGTTTTTGCTTTTTCCCGACGGCCACCTCNCCTCACGTCGGTGGCGTGTGATTGGTTGGGCCAATGGCCTGGGCCTCGCAGCAGTGATTGTGGTGTTNGCTGCCCATCCCGGCCCGCTTTCCGACTGGGGGACCAGTCTAAATCCGTACGGTATTGCAGGCGCCGAGAGCGTCCTAAACGCTCTGTTGAACGTCGGCGGCATTCTGTTAGCTATCGGTCTGGTGGGCTCCATTTCCGCGGTCGTTGTGCGATTCCGCCGATCAAAGGGCATCGAGCGCGCCCAGATAAAGTGGCTGGCATTTGCGGCCCTTCTTGTTGTGGCGATCAGCGGCCTCGTCGTTCCATTGTGGCGATCCGGGATGCTGAATAGCTACCAGGCCATGGAATTCAGCATCATCCTGACCAACTTTATGACCCTCGGCATCGCCGCCGCGGCAACCGTCGCCATTGTGCGTTACCGCCTGTACGATATCGACGTCATCATCAACCGCACTCTGGTCTATGGCTTTATGACCGGCGTAATACTCTTGATCTATAGCGCGGTTGTCGGGGCGGCCGGGGTCCTGTTTGGGGCTCAGGGTAACTGGCTGCTGACGCTGCTGGCAACCGGCCTGGTGGCTGTTCTCTTCCAACCCGTACGCTCTCGGGCGCAGCGCGGGGTGAACCGTCTCCTTTATGGCCAGCGCGATGAGCCACTTGAGGTACTGGCGGATTTAGGACAGCGGTTGGAAAACACAATGACACCCGATGCNGTCTACCCAACGATTGTGGATACCNTGGCTCNCGCCCTGCGGCTGCCCTACGTCGCTCTGGAGGTGCGAGAGGGGGAGCATTTTGTGACCGCCATAATGACCGGCCGATCAGTGGCCGATCCGGTGGTTTTTCCCCTTACCGATCAAGGCGAGATAGTCGGCCGCTTGCTGGTCGGCCGGCGGACNCCGAATGAGGAATTTTCCGCGGCAGACGAGCAGATTTTGCGGACTGTTGCCCGGCAAGCCGGGGCAGTGGTCCATGGCGCTAAGCTGACGGCCGATTTNCAGCGCTCCCGGCAGCAGATAGTCGCCGGCCGCGAGGAGGAGCGGCGACGCATGCGCCGCGATTTGCACGACGGGCTCGGTCCGTCGCTAGCCTCGCTGCTGCTCGAGGCCAGAGTGTTGCGGCGAATGATCCGTGAAGATCCGGCCGCGGCCGAAAAGCTGGCCGATGAGATGCAGGGTGACATTCGCGCCACAATCGACGACATTCGTCGCGTCGTCAACGAGTTGCGCCCCCCAGCCCTCGACGACCTCGGGCTTTTGCCGGCAATCCAGGTGATGGCTGACAAGCTAGGCCGGTCAGCCTCCGGGTCAGTTACTGAAACCGTCGTGCAAGTCGACGCGCCGGATGAATTGCCGCCCTTGCCCGCGGCCGTTGAAGTGGCTACCTATCGGATTGTCCAGGAGGCGCTGACGAATGTGGCCCGCCATTCCCGGGCGCGCCATGCCTGCGTCCGCTTGCGGCTGGATCACGGCCTTCTCATCGAGGTCACCGATGATGGCGTTGGGGTCAATGGCGGCCGCGACGGGGGCGTGGGATTGCATTCCATGCGCGAGCGCGCGATGGAATTGGGTGGAAACCTGAGCGTGAGCCGCCGGCCGGAGGGCGGCACGCTGGTGCGGGCTGTGTTGCCGGTCAGGGGAGTATAAAGGTATGCCGCCCATCACGGTACTCATCGCTGATGATCACCCGCTCTTTCGGAAGGGTATGCGCACGCTTCTCGATTCGATGCCGGAAACGACCGTGGCCGGGGAAGCCACCACCGGCCAGGAGGCCGTCGAACTGGCCCTGGCCCTCAGACCGGACATTGTTCTGATGGATCTGAAAATGCCGCAAGGCGGTGGGCTGGCGGCCATTGGCCAGCTGTCACAAAAGATGCCCGATGCNCGAATCCTGGTCGTGACCCTGTTTGAAGATGACGAGTCGGTGTTCACGGCCCTGAAGGCGGGCGCGCGAGGCTACGTGCTCAAGGACGCCGATGAGGACGAGATGATGCGCGCCATCCAGGCTGTCACCCAGGGGGAAGCTATCTTCAGCCCGGCCATCGCCTCGCACCTGATGGATTATTTCGCGGCGACGAAGACATCGCCTCATGCCGAGGCTTTCCCCGAGCTAACCGAACGCGAGCGGGAGATTTTGGCGCTCATTGCCCGCGGCCGATCCAATTCCGAGATTGCCGGGGAATTGTCAATCAGTCTGAAGACCGTTCGCAACCACGCTTCGAATATCTTCAATAAATTGCAGGTCGCCGATCGAACTCAGGCGGCAATCCGGGCGCGCGAAGCCGGGTTGGGTTGAGTTGTCGTCTACGCCTGGTCACTTGCCCGCGAGCNCNCAAGATATCGCTCCAACGTTTCCGGCCGGTAACGAAGCGCCGCGTATACCCCAATGCTGACCAGCAGAATGGTAAGAATGTTGACGAAAAACGTCACGATTCGCCACATCGTCGTTTCGCTATCCGGAAAGCCCAGCACGAGCGAGAGGCCGAACCAGGCCGGGAAGGTGGCGAATTGGGCCGCGGCGGCTACGGCGATGAATTCGCGCCGGCCGCTCTTGTCGGCCGTATCCAGCCCGGCCACGGTGCCCACGATGAGCGAAATGACGAAGTTGGAAATGAGCGTGCCGAACTGATCATACCGGATAGGGCCGCCGACGGTCGCGGCCACCACTGCGCCGGCCAAGATTGTCAGGCCCGTGCTGGTGAGTAACGCCAATAATCCCTGGCGAGCCAAGCGCCATTCACGCGTCAGCAAGCCGAACCCAATCGCCAGATCTTGGGCGAGAAAGGGGGTAAACAGAAGCGCGGCCATCAGCGTTATCAANTCCGCTTCTACCAGCGCGTANGATAACAACAGCGCCGAAACGAACGCGCGAGCCACAAAACCCACCGTGATGTGATTCTGAAGCCATAAATCCTGTAGCACCGTGGGCGCTCCCAGCTGCAGCGGCCAACTGATCTTTTCCGGCGGCTCGCTGGAAACGATGCTCATCAATTCATCGGAACTGACTGAATAGGTGTCGGTATCGAAAAATGGCGCGGTCAGAAGGTGGTCGATGAATTGACGGGCCTGGGGCACGCNGACTTCCATGCCAATCTGCTCTTTTTCCTCGTTTGGCCCGTGGACGAAGACCTGCGAAACGGTGATTTCCTGAATTCCAAGATCCAGAGCGAGCTTGGCAACTTCCTTGCCCTTGCCCTTGGGAGCCATGACTTTGATTTCGTTCATGCCAGTTTTCTCCTCGCTCCCCCGTGCCGACCAGCATAAAACGAATTTTTTATNGNTACAATATATCGTCGATACATATATCGTCTGCCCCACTCGCCCGCTAACGCCCGCGCCGCTTTTCCTCAGTTCGTGCATAGAAGTGACACTGTGGCTACAATGATTGCACCTTCTTCTTGAGCAACGCAGGAATCCGGGACTGGAACTCGACCGCCGGATTGACTGCCCTATCTGGGGAACTTCCAAATGAAACGACAACCCTGGCATGAACTGACGCAAGACCTCGTCGCCGTGGCGATGGGGCGCAAGCCCGCCGACACCGTCATCTGCAACGGCCGCTGGGTTAACGTCCACAGNGGCGAAATCTTGCCCGGCACNGATGTCGCCATCACCGGCGGCCGCATCGCCTACGTCGGGCCGGACGCGAGCCGCTGCATCGGCCCGCAGACGCGCATCATCGAGGCCAAGCAGCGCTACCTCGTCCCCGGTCTGTGCGACGCCCACATGCACGTCGAGAGCGGNATGGTCACCGTGACCGAGTTCGCNCGCGCCGTCATCCCCCACGGGACGACGAGNATGTTCATCGACCCGCACGAGATCGCCAANGTCCTNGGNNTGCCNGGCGTGCGCCTGATGCATGACGAGGCGGCAACGCTGCCCATCAACGTCTACGTCCAGATGCCCAGTTGCGTGCCCAGCGCGCCGGGGCTGGAGACGCCCGGCGCGTCTATCGGCCCGGAGGAAGTGGCCGAGGCGATGACCTGGCCCGGGATCATCGGCCTGGGGGAGATGATGAACTTCCCCGGCGTGTTCCTGGGCGACGACAAGATGCACGCCGAAATGGCGGCTACAATGCGCGCGGGCAANGTCATCGGCGGCCACTACGCCTCGCCCGACCTCGGCCGCGCCTTCCATGGCTACGTGGCCGGCGGCCCGGCCGACGACCACGAGGGCACGCGCGTCGAGGACGGCATCGCCCGCGTGCGGCAGGGCATGAAGGCCATGCTGCGCCTCGGCTCGGCCTGGTACGACGTGGCGACGCAGGTCAAGGCCATCACCGACATGGGCCTCGACAGCCGCAACTTCATCCTTTGCACCGATGACTCCCATTCCGGCACGCTCGTCGGCGANGGNCACATGAACCGCGTGGTGCGCCACGCCATCGCCCAGGGCTTGCGGCCGATGACCGCCATCCAGATGGCGACGCTCAACACGGCGCTCCACTTCGGCGTCGAGAAGGACATCGGCAGCATCACCCCCGGCCGCTATGCCGATATCATCCTGACCAGCGACCTGGTCGCGCTGCCGATTGAGATGGTCATCGCCGGTGGGCAGGTGGTGGCCGAGAACGGCCGCATCGCCATCGACATCCAGCCCTATACCTACCCGGACTTTGCCGTCGGCACGGTGAAGCTGGNGAAGCGATTGGGGGCGGAGGACTTCGACATGGAAATGCCGACCGCTGAAGGTGCTCTGTCTGCGGTAGCCGGTCAGCCATCGGCGGTCAATGTCCGCGTCATCGGCGTCGTCGAAAACCAGGCCCCGACCAAAGCGCTGGAGCGGACGCTGCCGGTAATTGATGGATTGATCCAGACCGACCCGGCGCAGGATGTGTGCCGTATCGCCCTGGTGGAGCGCCACCGGGCCACGGGCGCGGTGACCAACGGCTACGTCAGCGGCNTTGGCTTCAACGTGCCCTGCGCCGTGGCCAGCACCGTGGCCCACGACAGCCACCATATGATCGTCGTCGGCACGGACGCAGCCGACATGGCGCGCGCCGCCAACCGCCTGGGCGAGGTCGGCGGCGGGGTGGTGGTCTTCAAGGAAGGGCAAGAGATCGCCCTGGTCGAGTTGCCCATCGCCGGGCTGATGAGCGACCAGCGGGCCGAAGTCGTGGCCGCCAAGGCCGAGCGGATGGTCGAGGCGTTCGCCGAGTGCGGCTGCACGCTGCACAACGCCTACATGCAGTTGAGCCTGCTGGCGTTGGTGGTGATCCCGGAGTTGCGAATTTCGGATAAGGGGATTGTGGATGTGCGGACGTTTGAGGTGGTAAACCTGTTGGTTGATTAAGTTAATGCGCGGCGTGAGATCCGACCGCGCCTGATCAGGAAGATGTTAATATCAACTCCCTTCAAAGAGCCAGTGGGTCAAACTGCCTCTTGAACCGGGGCCGCTCGAGCTTGCGAGACAGCACGAGAGGACCGACTGTTTTCTGATCCCTTCGCTGAGGCAATGGCTGGCAACATAGGAACGACCTGGATCGCCGCGCGATAGCCGGAAAGCATCTTGCCTATAACTCAGCGAGCACGTATTTCGATGATTTCTTGCAGCGCGTTATACAGAATGAGCGGAGGGTATCAGGCAGGTTGTTTTACTAGGTGCCGAGCTCCGTTGGACGCTTCCCGTAGTTCCAGTGACGTTGCCGGATTTCCTCATAATTGGTATGTGACTGCCCATAGAAATTAGATAATTCAGGTCAAACGTGGACACATTACCGAGCATCGAACAACTCATTTCACTGAAAGGTAAGAAGGCACTCATCACGGGTGCGGCCGCGGGTATCGGCAAGGCTATCGCGTTACGCTACGCCGAGGCGGGCGCCGATCTNCTGTTGGTAGATGTCGACGAGCGAGGCGTGGAATGCGTCGCTCGCGAATTAGTCCCGTTNCGGGGCAAAGTTGCCACCNGCGTCGTAGATTTATGCGATAAAAAGCAGATCGACGACATGTGGGACAGTTTGGAAGGCGTTGAACCGGATATTCTGGTGAATAATGCTGGTGTTTACCCGATGCGCCAGTTCGTGGATGCGGACGAGGGATTTTATCGCCGAGTCATGGAGATCAACCTGTTCTCCGTGTATTGGATGTGCCAGCGCATGATTGGTGGTCGGCATAAACTGGGTGGTGTCATCATCAACCTGGGTTCGATTGAGGCACTTGTGCCCTTCAAGGAAGATCTGGCCCATTACAGTGTCAGCAAGGCTGGGGTGATCGCCCTGACAAGGGCGTTGACAAAGGAACATGCGCGCCATGGTTTCCGGGTTAACGCCATTATTCCCGGTGGTATCCTAACGCCTGGTACAAAAGCAGTTGCCAAACAGGTGTTGAATTTCAGGCTGGATCTCATCAAATCTGGCATTGAATTTAGCCAGCGATTGCCGGTCGGTAGAGCCGGAAAACCAGATGAGGTAGCCCGGCTGGCATTGGTGCTGGCGAGCGACATGGCCAGCTACATCCACGGCGCTGCTATCCCCGTCGATGGCGGNTTCCTGGCCGCATAAAAGGGGTATGAATTNACAAATAATCCGCCCCCGCCTTCATACCCAACGCCTTGCCGGATCCAAGTTCGACACTGCTGCCGCGGCCGTCGCCCATTTCGGCGCNGTNCAGGCCCAGGACCTNCTNGCCTCNCTGTGGGCCNTCGGCCAGNGNGTNGCNGGNGCGACNNAGNNNACNGTCGAGCNNGCNATNGNNGANGGNNCNATCCTGCGCACCTGGCCATTGCGCGGCACGATCCATTNCGTNACCCCGGCCGACGTCCGCTGGCTGTTGATGTTGNCGGCCGAGCGNACGATTCGCGGCGCGGCCGGCCGCCACCGGCAACTGAGCCTGGACGAACAGGATTTCGCCCGCAGCCGCAAGGCGCTGGTCAAGGCGTTGGGGGGCGGCCGCCGGCTGGAGCGGCACGCGGCCTATGCGGTGCTCGAAGCGGCCGGCATTTCGACCGCCGGGCAGCGGGGTATCCACATCCTGGGCCGGCTGGCACTGGAGGGAGTGTTGTGCATCGGCCCAAGACAGGGAAAGCAGCCGACGTTTGTTTTGCTCGACGAGTGGGTTCCACCCGGCCGCGCACTGAGCCGCGATGAAGCGCTGGCCGAACTGACGCGGCGCTACTTTACCAGCCACGGCCCGGCCACGCTGGCAGATTACGTCTGGTGGTCTGGTCTTACCGTGACCGAGGCGCGGTCCGGTTTGGACGCGATCCAGAGCGAGCTAATGCGGGAGGAAATCGAATCCGCTACCTACTGGTTTGCGCCACCGGGTGAACCCACGGACCTCTCGTCACCGGTGGCTCACTTGCTGCCCGTCTATGACGAGTACACCGTCGGCTATAAAGATCGCAGCGCTTTTCTCTCCCCGGAGCACGCCGCTCGGCCTGACGCCGGCAACGGTATCTTTCGGCCGCCCATCCTGATCGACGGGCAAATCGCCGGCACGTGGACGCGCGTCCTGAGGAAGGGAAAAGTGGTGATTTCGCGAAACCTGTTCCGGCCCCTCACCGGAGGTGAGGAAGCGGCGCTCGGGTTGGCCGCGGAACGATATGGAGCGTTTTTGGGGCTGGCGGCCGTCCTTGACTAGGGCGTTATGATAGGTGTATGGCCGACCAACAGTTAGCGAGGGTGCGCCAGAATTGCCTCACCCTGCCGGAGACCAGCGAGCGACTCTCCCACGGCGAGCCGACCTTCTTTGTCCACAAGAAGGTTTTCGTGATGTTCGCCAACAACCACCACGGCGACGGCCGCATCGCCGTCTGGCTGCCCGTGCCGCCCGGGATGCAGCCAGCACTCATCGAAACAATGCCGGAGGTGTACTTCCGGCCGCCTTACGTGGGTCATCGCGGCTGGATCGGCATTGAGTTGGGGCGCATCAGCGACGACGACCTGCGATTCCATATTCAGACGGCCTGGGAATTGATCGCCCCGAAACGGCTCTTGGCTCAATAAATGACACAGCCGTCGACCATGCTGTTTTTCAGCCTCGTCTGTTAACCTGTTGACAACACGAACATATGGTCTATTCTATAATAATCATCCTGGATAGGAGGTCATCCATGAGCGACAAGAGCAATATCGACAAAGCCACCGAGACCCAAATACGCAACATCGAGGGCCAAACCGGCAAGAGTCTGGATGAACTGATTCAGTCCGGCCTGGCCACCGGCATCGCGAAGCACAAGGAACTGCAAGCGTTCTACACCAGTGAGTACGGGTTGACGTATGGCAATGCCAACGTGCTGGCAACTTTTACCCGCGACCGGTTGAAAGGCGAGGCGGGCAAAGAGGAGAACTTCATCGACGCGCAGTATGCCGGCAAGGAGGCGTTGCGGCCGATCTATGACGCGCTGGTCACGGCCGTCGCGCGTTTTGGCGACGACGTGGAGATCGCCCCCAAGCGGACGTATGTCAGCCTGCGGCGCAAGCGTCAGTTCGGCTTAATCCAGCCGTCGACGGCCACGCGCGTCGACGTGGGCATCAACCTGANGGAAGGTGAGCCGGCCGGCCGNCTGGAGAAATCGGGCAGCTTCAACTCGATGGTTAGCCATCGCGTGCGGCTNGGCACGGCCGGCGAAGTGGATGATGAACTTATCGGCTGGCTGCGCCAGGCGTATGAAAAGNCGTAGCGAAGGCATCCAGCGCTATATGGGTAAACAATTTAAGGGTAACCCTATATGCGAACAGGCAACTCCTGAAAATCTACGCAATCTGTAAAATCTGTGGATTCATCCTATATTTATTAGTGACCGCGGCTGCCCCGCGCCAGTCCAGGCGCGACGGATTCCTCGCGCCCCGGGGTGAGCCGGCGCAAGGCGATCAGCAGCAAAAGCCCCATCAGCCCGCCCCAAATCAGAAAAAGCGCGGTCGGGCCGATGGCCTCAAAGATGGCCCCGCCCATGACCGGAGCCAGGGCATTGGCCGCGCTCAGAAAGGCGGCCGAGATGCCCAACATGCCGCCGATGTCGACTGGCTCCACCCGCTTGGTGATGAGGCTGTTGATCGTCGGCTGCAGCACGCCGCCGCCAACGGCCACAGGAACCATCGCCGCCAGAATCCACAACAGCCCCAGCCAGCCGGTGTTCTCGTCCGACGGTAGTTCCACGGCCGTGTCAACCGTAGATGGCGCTTCGCCTTGCGTTGTCACCTCCGGCGCGGAAAGTTCCGCGGCCAGCGCGTCGCGCGAGTACCACGGCGGGGGCTGCTCCGGCGTGAAGGCGAGCGAGGTCAACCCGATGGACAGCAAGCCCAGCCCGGCGAAGATCAGGCGCCGGTCGCCATAGGCGCGACTCCAGCGGCCGACCAGGCCGCCCTGGACGGCGACGATGATGACTCCGATGAAGACGAAAATGATAGCGTTGCCCGACGCGTTCAGGCCCAGGCGATTGAGCGTGAAGATAGACAGCAACTGCTCGAAGCCGCCGAAAGCCAGTTGTTGGGCGAAGATGAGGAACAGGAGGAGCCCGACGGANGGATGGCGCAGCGATTCGGCCATCGCTCCGAAGGATAATCCCGGCCGGCTGCTGGTTGTGCCGCGGCGTTCCGGCGGCAAGGTTTCCTCAAACCAGAACGCGGTCAGCAGGATCGACAGCAGCGAAAAACCCGCGGCGACGAAAGCCGGGGCGCGGTAGTTATTGTCAGTCAGGGCCAGGGCCACAAAGGCGATAATGGGACCGATGATAAAGCCCAACCCAAAGGCCGCGCCGATGAGACCGAGACCTTGCGTACGCGTCTTCTCGGTCGTCGAGTCGCTGATGGCCGCCTGGGCCGTGGAGATGTTCGCGCCGGATAGCCCATCGATGATGCGTGACAGAAACAGAAGTGGCAGCGCGTTGGCGACGCCCAGCAGCAGGAAGCCGGCCAGCGTACCGAGTTGGCTGATGATCAGCACTGGCTTCCGGCCNTAGCGATCCGAGAGCCGGCCCAGGATTGGCGCGCCGATGAACTGCATCAGCGGATACGTGGCTCCCAGCAGGCCGATGACAAAGGGGTTGGCGCCAAAGGATGTGGCGTAGAGGGGCAGTAGCGGAATGATGATCGTCAGCCCCAGCAGGCCGACCAGGACAATGACAAATATAGGCAAGACTCGCTTGAAATCGAGCTTCTCATCAGTAGGGGGGACTTCAGACTCCATCCCGTGAGATTATCACACGCGGTCGCGGATGGCATTTATAACAAGTGCGCATCAGTGTACCTTTCATTGAAGCGGCCGGCATTGTGGTAAACTCCCCCACGATATGGACGGCTCATCGCCACTCATTCGCGCCGCCGGCGCCCTGTATGACGAGTACCATCTGGACGAACTGCCGCTCGCCTTGCGGCGCAATAGCCTGGATTACTACTACTTGTCTATCTATCCGTCGCTGTCGGAGATGAGACTGCTTTGGCCGGGCGAAGCGCCGCCATACCCGGCCACGGTCAACAACGCCTACATCCACGTCCCGTTCTGTTCCGGCGTGTGCGACTTTTGCAGCTACTACCTGGTGGCCATCAACCCTCGCCGGCGGGCGGCGATCGGCCGCTATCTGGAGCACGTGAAGAGAGAACTGGATTATCACGCCCGCCATGCGACTCTGGACTTTACTTACGTATTTTTCGGCGGTGGCACGCCGAGCCTCATCCCTCCCGAGGCGCTAGACGGCTTTCTCGAGTTCATGCGCGAAAGCGGCTACCTGAACCAGGCGGCGATGGGCACGCTGGAGCTTCATCCAGAGTTCTTCGACGATGAGGCGGCGGCGACCCATTTTCTGGACATTCTCAAGCGATATGGCATCGGCCGCGTCAGCATCGGCTACCAGCTATCGGACGAGGAGATCCTGCGCGAGACCAACCGCCGTCACGCGACCGGCTTTATGAGCCGCGCGATGGCCTTGCTGCGGGCCGGTGGCTTTGTCGTCAACGTCGACCTAATGTACGGCCTGGCGGGGCAGTCACTCAGTAGTTGGGAGAGAACGCTGGCCCACGCGATTGACTTTGCGCCGGACTCTATATCGACTTACTTCCTATTCGTCGACCAGGGAACCGGTCTCTACGAGCAGGTTCGGCGCGGCCGGGTCGAACTGCCGTCCCATCGCCACGTCCAGACCCAACACCTGATGGCCCAACTGGCGTTGAGCGCGGCCGGGTATCATGAACTGCCCAATGATTTCTGGGCGCGGGACGTGGGCGACCCGACAACGTTCNGGCCGGAACGGCTGCCATCAGCGGCGGTNACATTGCCGGTAGGCCCGGGCGCGTATGGACATTACAGCCGCGCTCAACTGGCGAACGTGTTCGATTTGGGTGAATACGAGCGGCGCATGGCCGCCGGAGCGTCGCCTCTGTGGCGCGGNTACCCNTTGAACGATGCCGAAGCCTTTCACCGTGACGTCATGTTCGCCTTGAAGAACGATCCGTTTATCGATTGTAGTCTATTCCGATCTGCTTATAATAAGGGCCCTCTAGACCAATTCGGTTTAATTTTTGAAAATCTTTTGCGACTGGGCATGGTGGCGGTAGGCGACGACCGGATACGCCTGACCTCCAAGGGACGATTGTGCGTCGAGGAGATCGCCGGCCTGTTCCGCCATCCGGCGATTGTCCCGGCGGCCGATAGCCTGGATGGCAACCGGGCCCTTGCCAAACACAACTTCGCCCCGACCTATCCGCGGGTCGCGTGGTGATGAGGAGAATGGATGATGAGCGAACGACGGCCGCGCGTATTAATCGGCAAACCTGGCCTGGATGGNCACGATCGGGGAGCCAAAGTGACNGCCCGCGCCCTGCGAGACGCGGGGATGGAAGTGATATATACCGGATTGCGGCAAACGCCGGAGATGGTCGTCGAAGCTGCTTTGCAGGAAGACGTGGATGCCATTGGNCTTTCCATTCTCTCCGGCGCGCACATGCCGTTGATGGGCCGGATCATGGAGTTGATGGCCGAGAACGAGATGACCGATGTGCCCGTATTCGTCGGCGGCATTATTCCTGATGACGACGTTGCCCCCTTGCGCGAGATGGGTGTGGCGGACGTCTTTGGCCCTGGAACAAGCCTGGACGACGTCATCGCCTCTTTCCGGCAGGCCATCGCGGCTCGCCACGGACGCGATTAACGGGGGAGTGGTTGGATATCGCATTCGCCAATCCTTGATCCAGGACGGTGGACTGTAATTCTCCCGCCGATCACAATTCTGCTACAATTAGACATCAATGAACCGCATCGCAAGCTCGTGAGGCGGTCTTAAGANGGAGTCGTTGTATGGAAAGACCGGGCCGAAATGACCCCTGCTACTGCGGGAGCGGCAAAAAGTACAAGCAATGCCACATGGCGGCCGATCTGGCTGCGGACCGCGAGCAGCGCGCCTGGAATGACGCGGCCCGCGATCTACGCCTGGCCCTATTTGAATTTGCCGGCGACGAACGTTTTGATGCGCAGGCCGGCGAAGCGGCGGCCCGCTACTGGAACGAGCTATACACAGCCGAGACCTTGCCGCTGATGAGCCCGTCTGAGGAAGAACGTTTTCTCGACTGGTTTGCATTTGATTACGCTTTGCCGGAGTCTGGCGATCGGTTGGTCGAGATATATCGTCGTGAGAATGGCACAGGGCTGTCGACCCACCAGCGCGAGTTGCTGGAGAAGTGGGCCGACGGGTTGCCGATGGGCGGCTACGAACTGACCGGCTACGATCGACAGACGCTCCGGCTCAAGGAGATACTCTCCGGCGAGATGCTTGACCTGTTTGAGCCGGCGGGCCACGGCAACGCGCCGNTAGGATCGATCATTTTGGGTCGCCCGGTGGAGGTGCAGGACCATTATGAATTCTTTGCCATGCCGGCCTACATCCCGACGGATGAGATAGCCGACCTCCACGAGAAGCTGGCCGCTGCGCGCGCGGCTGACGGCGCGGAGAGCGATGCTGAATTCATGCGCCGCCACAATGTTCTGCTGATTCACCACGCGCTTGAACAATCCAAGGCCGCCGGACGGCCGCCGGTGGCTCGTCTTGACCCGCGCCACGTGTCCCAGGGTGCCCGACAACGCGCCCGGCACGAGCGCGTNCGCATCAAGGCCCCGACTGGCCTGACGGATAACGCCCCGCAACCTGTACAAACGCACCGCAAGGCGATCTGAGCATAATGACTTCACCGACAAAGGTACTCGTTCGCGGCCANGCCACACCGTTGAGCGGCTCGGTTACTGTGCCGGGCGATAAATCCATCAGCCATCGAGCCGTGATGCTCGCGGCGCTGGCCGATGGGCCCAGCGTCATCCGCAACTGGCTGCCGGCGGGCGACACGCTGGCCACGCTTGACGTCGTGCGGGCGCTCGGCGTGACCGTTGAGGTGGACGAGCGCAGCCCGCACTCCTGGGATCTACGNGTGGAGGGCCGCGGCCTGGATGGGCTGCGAAAACCCGGCGCGCCGCTTGATTGCCGCCATGCCGGAACGGCGATTCGTCTGCTGGCGGGCATCCTGTCGGGCCAATCCTTCCCGTCGGTTCTGGACGGCAGCGAGCAACTGCGCAAGCGGCCGATGGGACGGGTGACGGAGCCGCTGCGCCTGATGGGCGCGGATATCAAGTCGGAGGAAGGACACGCGCCCCTGACGATCAAACCGGCCGCGCTCCACGGCATCGAATACACGATGCGGGTTGCCAGCGCCCAGGTGAAAAGCGCCATTCTGCTGGCGGGGCTATATGCCGACGGCGCGACGCGCGTCTTCCAGCCCGGCCCGGCCCGAGATCACACCGAACGATTGCTGATCGCCATGGGGACGATCATCACCACGCAGGAGGGCTGGGTGACACTGGGCGACGCGCCACCCGGCGGACGCGGCTTGCTGCCGCTCGATATGACCGTGCCGGGCGATTTCTCGTCGGCCGCATTCCCCCTCGTTGCCGCCGCCATCATCCCTCACTCGCAAATTACCATCCGGCAGGTCGGGGTCAATGGCACGCGCACCGGATTGCTCGATGTGCTCCGCGCCATGGGGGCTGACATTACCATCAGCAACCAGCAGGTGACTGGCGGGGAGCTGATCGCCGACCTCAGCGTCGGCTTTGCCGAACTTCATGCCACCGACGTGGGCGGGCCGACGGTTGTGCGCGCCATCGACGAGTTCCCCGTCTGGGCGGTAGCGGCGACGCAAGCGGCCGGCGAGAGCACCGTGCGCGACGCGGCCGAACTGCGCGTAAAAGAGGTAGACCGCATCGCCGTCCTGGCCGGCGAACTGCGCCGCCTCGGCGCGGAAATTGATGAACTCGTCGATGGTTTCAAGGTCTGTGGCCCACAACGCCTGCACAGCGCGGGCGTGGACAGCCACGACGACCACCGCCTCGGTATGGCCCTGGCCGTAGCTGGTCTGCTGGCCGNCGGCGCTACGGTGGTCGAGCAAGCGGCGTGCATGGCCGACAGCTTCCCCGGCTTTGTCGAAACGATGCAGAAGTTGGGCGCGTCGATGGAATGGGTCGCGCCCGCCTGACGCCGCCATTCGCTCCCTATGCTTTATCTCGTTGCCACCCCCATTGGTAACCTCGGCGACATTACCCTGCGCGCTCTGGAGATATTGCGCGCGGCGGATTACGTCGCCAGCGAGGACACGCGCAAGACAGGCCTGCTGCTCAAGCATTTCGACATCAAGAAGCCGCAGATCGCCTTTCATGAGCACAATGAGGATAGGGCCGGCCAGCGCATCATGGCGCTCCTTCAAGCAGGGCAGTCAGTGGCCGTTGTCTCCAATGCCGGGACGCCGGGCGTGTCCGATCCCGGGTACACCCTGGTTCGCCAAGCCGTTGAACTCGATCTGCCGGTGACCATGATCCCCGGCCCGTCGGCGCTGATCATGGCCGTGGTGCTGTCCGGGTTGCCGTCCCACAGCTTCACCTTTCGCGGGTTCCCGCCGCGCAAGAGCGGTAAGCGCCGTACTTTTCTGGAAATTGACCGGGGCTCGCCACATACGTTAGTCTTTTACGAATCCCCCTACCGGCTGCGCGAATTCCTTGATGACGCGCTGGCGGTATATGGTGACCGCCAGGCGGCCGTGGCAAATGAACTGACCAAGCTGTTCGAATCCGTGCGGCGGGGNACCCTCTCTGAACTGATCGCTTATCTGGGTGAATCAGAGCCACGGGGTGAGTATGTAGTGGTGATCGGNGGAGCGGGGGNCAGTGATCAGTAGGTCAGTGGGGCAGTAGGTCAGTAGATCGTGGTCCGTAGTTGGCGGTTTGATGTCGAAGAAGCATTGCCCAATGCCTATCGCTGTCTCATTTGTGGTACGGCTCGCCGTGCAGGATGGTGAAGGCGCGGTAGAGTTGTTCCAGCAAGATCACCCGCGCCATCTCGTGGGTGAAGGTCATTCGCGAGAGGGAAAGGCGATCATGGGCCGTGGCCGTGACTGCCGGGTCGAAACCAAGCGGCCCGCCGACAAGAATTGCCAGATCGCCATGAGTTTCCAATTGGGATTGCAGATAATCAGCCAGTTCCGGACTGCTCATTGGCCGGCCGCCGGAGTCCATCACTATCACTCGCGCGCCGCGGGGAACGGCCGTTAGCAGTTGCTCCCCCTCGCGGGCTATCGCCACGACATCAGGCAGCGATTTTCCAACCGCGTCCTTGACCTCGACCAGATTGAGATCAGTGTAGCGGGCTAGCCGCCGGACATATTCATCCTGTGCGTCTTGCCAATGTCTCTCGCGCAGCTTGCCGACGGCGACGACGGTGATGTGACCGATTGCCCGGGGCATGGTGAGTAAGACCGCGTCAGTTCAAGCGACCGAGGAGGGCGGTCTTGGCCCACATCGCCGGCAGGTAGAGCGGCGCGATGGCCCGAGCCCGATCGTAGGCCGCCAAAGCCCGGTACGGTTCGGCCATTAGCTCATAGGCGCGACCAAGGTTGACATAAGCGAACTGCGGGGTTGTATAGCGTGGCGCGAGGATCGCCTGCTCCAGCCACGGGATNGCCTCCTCCGGTCGCTTGAGTTCGATCAGGTAAGCGCCAATGTCGTTGTAGGGATTGCCGAAGCCTGGATCGAGAGCGATTGCCTTTTCGCACTCGGCGATAGCCTCGTCGTAGCGGTCCATGATCGCATAGGCCCAGCCGAGATAGGTGTGGGCCTCGGCTGTGGGATACGTGGCGATGGAGCGCCGATAGAGGGCGATAGCATGGCCAATCTCGCCGTGTTGTTGGTGGCGATAGGCGCGGTCGGTAAGGACTTGCGCTTGCTCGCGCATGAGGTCTTGTTCTTCCATAAGGTTTTAGTTTAGCTTGCGGGTGGGTGGATGTCTAGCCGCGANCGAGAAACAGACTATTACGCTTATCTTCCCCGGTTTATTCCCATTTCCCTTCTTCGCCGTTGGCGCGCCTCTTCACCGTTGGCGCGAGAGAGCGGTCGGACGACCACGGCGCGTAGGGGGCCATCGTCAGCGCCGCCAGGGAGATAAGCTCCTTGTCATAATTGACGCGCCAGCCGGCATAATCCCGCCATGCCTGATCGCGATCGCTCACGAGCGGCACTCCCTGCGCTTCGAGATAGCGGCAGGCGGCGTTGAAATCCTCACGATCGATGGCGATGGGGTCGGCCGATTGGGGTCCATCGCTGGTCGGGATCTCGAAAAAGAGNGCTATCTGGCGCAGGGCCAGATAGCCGCTGCGNATGCAAAAGGCGGCCCGCGGCTCGCGCGGCAAGTCGACCGTGGACAGCATGAGCGCGGCCGAGTCGAGCACCACGCCCGCGGCGGTGATCCAGGACAGCTCCGGGCGTGGCGAGCGAAAGAAGGCCAGCGCCGCCAGCGACGTGTGGCTCTCTTCGATTTCGGCGAACCACACCTGCCAATCGCTCCAGAACTCGTGAAGGTTGCCCAGTTCGCCGGTGCGGTGAGAACGAGCGATCAGTTCCCAAGGGCTGGGCGGCGTCCCGGCCCGCACTTCCAGCAACTGCACCTGGGTCTCGCGTCGCGTGAAGGCGTTGTAGATAGTCGGCAGGTAGGCGATGAGCAAGGCGACCATGATCATGCCCAGCAACGCTTCGGCGAATTCGAAAACCATGAGCAGGGGCGCGTCATTGGTGAAGCTGCCCAGCGTNAGCAGGGCCGAGCCGCTCAGCTTGAACGACTCGATGAGCGACAGCGGGCTGAGCGCCCAGTAGATCGCCATGAACCCCAGCAGGATGAGCACCATCAGGATGATGGGGATGAAAAANAGGGCGATCGGTGCATAGAGAGCCATGACCCGGTCTCGCTCCGCGTAGCTCTCGGCCCGGTTGGCGCGAAAATCAAACAGTCGCCGAAAATTGAGAAATACCAACCGCAAGAGGAGCACCTGCGCCGGGCGCGGCAAGACGAAAATGCGAATGCCGGAGAGGATCGTATAGCCAACGAGGTAGACGCCACCGATAAAGGTGACGACTCTCAGAAGCAGGTAGGCGATTTCCGGGAAAGTCATGCCCATCGTGTCCGCGGGNCGCTGTTGGCGCGCCTATGAGTCTAAGCTAGAATGTCGCAAGTTACGAATAACGAGTGACGAGTGACAAATGACGAATGGAGATCTATCCCCACTGACCTACTGACATGAACTACTCCGACTACCAGCATATTCTCTTTGAGCGGCGCGAGCNGCANATCNTGTGGCTAACCCTTAACCGGCCGGAGGTGCTCAACGCCGCCGACNCCCGCTTGCACACCGAACTGGTCGAGGTGTGGAANACCATCGACCGCGACNCGGACGTCCACGTGGCCGTCGTCACCGGCGCGGGACGGGCCTTCTCGGCCGGCGGCGATCTGGCGCTGGTGGAGAACGCCTACCGCAACCCGGAGGAGATCGGCCGCATTCTCGACGAAGCCCGCGACCTGGTCTACAACATGCTGCGTTGCAATAAGCCGGTCATCTCGGCCATCAACGGCGCGGCCGTGGGCGCGGGNCTGGTNGTGGCNCTNCTGGCCGACATCAGCATCGCCGCGGAGAGCGCCCGGCTGGCCGACGGCCACGTGCGCATGGGCGTNGCCGCNGGCGACCACGCGGCCATCGTCTGGCCGNTGCTGGTGGGNATGGCCANNGCCAAGTANTACCTGATGACCTCGGAGTTCGTCAGCGGCCGCGAGGCGGAGCGCATCGGTCTGGTCAGCCTGTGCGTGCCGGATGATGAGCTACTGGACCGGGCGATGGATGTGGCCGTGAAGCTGGCCACCGGCCCGCGCCACGCCATCCGCTACACCAAGCGGGCGCTGAACCAGTGGCTCTTGCAGGCCGGGCCGATCTTCGACCACTCGCTGGCGCTGGAGATGCTGGGCTTTTTCCACGAGGATATGATGGCGGGGGTAGAGGGTCTGCGGGAGAAGCGGGCGGCGAAGTACCCTTCGAGCAAGTAGGCATTACGATGGCACACCCGCGCGACAACGAACACGCCTTATGGATTGCTGATCTTAGTACTTCGACTTTGCTCCTCTTCCGAGATCAGCGTTTCAAGGGCTATTGCATCCTAAGTTTTGCTGCACGCCGCACAACAAGCTTGGAATCGCTCTCCGATGACGAGTATCGAATGTTCTTGCTTGACTTGCGCGCGGCTTCGCGGGCTATCCGGCAGGCTTTAGACCCGGATCATATGAACTACGAATTGCTTGGAAATAGTGACCCGCACCTGCACTGGCATATCGTGCCCCGCTATAAGACTGACCCGCGCTGGGGGCAACCAATTTGGGAGGGCTGGCCGCGTAATGAGTTCAACGTCAACAGGTATACCTTGTCGCCTGCTGAATACGAAGAGACCGTCACTGCAATTCGGCAACAATTGGCCCAAGACGATCCGCTTCTGCTCGGTATGGATCAATTAGCCGACGAGGTTTCCGCCCGTTGGACTGGCAGCATCAGTGCGGTAGATGCTATAGANNAGGGAAGGCGCGAGTTATAATCAGAATTTCCATTAAAGCTATCGGGATTTACTTCATCCTCGTATATACTTCTAATCATCCCACATAAGGAGCGCAAGCCGATGGACAACCCGACTTACGATCCCCAATTAGCCGAATTCGANNCCCGCATCGCCCGCGGCGAAAAGATCGAGCCGGGCGACTGGATGCCCGANGCCTACCGCAAGCAGCTCATCCGCATGATCTCGCAGCANGCCCACAGCGAGATCGTCGGNATGCTGCCNGANGGNGCGTGGATCACCCGCGCGCCGAACTTGCGGCGCAAGATGGTGCTGCTGGCCAAGGTTCAGGACGAGGCCGGGCACGGCCAGTACCTCTATCACGCGGCCGAGACGCTGGGCGTCAGCCGCGACGAGATGATTGAGGCATTGCTCGAAGGCCGGGCCAAGTACGCCAGCGTCTTCAACTACCCGACGCTCGGCTGGGGCGACATCGGCGCCATCGGCTGGCTGGTCGACGGCGCGGCGATCATGAACCAGACGATGCTGGCNCACTGCTCCTACGGCCCCTACTCGCGAGCCATGGTGCGCATNTGCGCCGAGGAGGGGTTTCACAAGAAGCAGGGGCAGGAGATGATCATCCGCTATGCCCAGGGGACACCGGCGCAGCGGCAAATGGCCCAGGAAGCCATCGACCGCTGGTGGTGGCCGGCGCTGATGATGTTCGGGCCGCATGACAGCGAGTCGTCCAACACGCCGCAGCTTGTTCGCTGGGGCATCAAGACCAAGACCAACGACCAATTGCGCCAGGAGTTCATCGACGAGATGGTGCCCGCGCTGCAGGCGTTGGGTCTCAGCGTGCCCGACCCGGAGATGCGCTATGACGAGTCGACCGGCCACTGGACCGGCCGCGAGATTGACTGGAACGAGTTCTGGCGGGTGATCAAGGGCGACGGGCCGATGAACGCCGCCCGGCTGTCCGCCCGGCGGCAAGCCCACGAGGACGGCCGTTGGGTGCGAGAGGCGGCCGAGGCGTATGCTCAATTGCAAGGGAGAAAGGGTGAAGGGGAGCAGGGGAGAAAACAACCCTCAACCGACGCTTCTTTCACCCCTGCAGCCCCGCTCCCTGTCTCCCCTGCATCTGCCTAAACCATGACAGACCAATGGCCGCGCTACGAGGTATTTAAGCAAGACCGACTCGACGGGCCGTTTCGCAACGTCGGCTCGGTTCANGCGCCGGACGCGGAGCTGGCGCTGATGAACGCGCGGGANGTGTTNGCCCGGCGGCCGGCGTGCGTGGCGTTNTGGGTGGTGACGGATGCGGCNATTGTGCGGCGGACGGNNGAGGAACTGGCAGGGGAGNNGGGNAGNNNGGGAGAAAGGGAGACAGANGATAGTATTCAGTATGCAGTGTTCAGTAAACAGTCGCAGCGGCAGGCAATGACTTACGTTGATTACGTCGGAGAAGTCACGGCTCGTTCGCCGGAGCAAGCGATTCTCGAGGCAACCGATACTTTTGGTGAGGACGCCGGTATCGTCTGGTGGGCCTGCCCGGCGAGCGCCATCGTCGCCAGCGATCCCGACGACTTGCCCAGCCTCGAGGCGGCGACCGGCAAGCTGTTTCGCATGCCCAATCAGTACCACACGGTCTTTACCATGCAGAAAATCCGCCGCGGCGAAGAGGGAGACGAGTGATGGACGTCGCGTTGCGACAAGTCCTGAGCGAGCGGCTGCTGNCGATGGCCGACGATGAGTTGATCCTGGCCCATCGCAACTCGGAGTGGGCCGGCCACGGGCCGATCCTGGAGGAGGATATTGCCTTCGCCAATATCGCCCTCGACGAGATGGGCCACGCGTCGATCTGGTATGGTCTGCGAGGGGAGCTGACCGGCGAAGATACCGACAGGCTGATCTTTTTCCGCAATCCCGGGCAGTATCGCAACACGCAACTGGTGGAGTTTCCGAAGGGGGATTGGGCGTTCTCGATGGTGCGGCAATACCTTTTTGACACCGTCGAGAACGTGATGCTGGCTCACCTGAAGGCAAGCNCCTACACGCCATTGGCCGAGGCGGCGGCCAAGATCGCCACCGAGGAGGCGTACCACCTGCGCCATACCGGTTTGTGGCTGCGGCGGCTGGGGTTGGGGACGGAGGAAAGCCATTCGCGCACCCAGGCGGCGGTGGACGCGCTATGGCCCTACGCTCAGCAGCTATTTGTGCCCCTGCCGGGTGACGCGGCGCTGGTCGCGGCTGGGATTATTCCCGAATTGCCCGCCGTGCGGCGAGAGTGGGAGGGGCAGGTGCGGCCGTATCTGACCGAGTGCCGGTTGNTTATCCCCGACGAGGCGCTGCCCCGCCGCGATATCCCGCGAACCGAGCACACCGAGCACCTGATGGCGCTGCTGGCCGAGATGCAGTCGGTGACCCGGCTGGACCCGGAGGCGGAGTGGTGAGCGCCGTGGCTGTAACAGAGGGCGAGGTCTGGCGGGCGCTATCGGCCGTCATGGATCCTGAAATCCCCGTCGTGTCCGTGGTGGATATGGGCATCATTCGCGACGTGTCCGCCTCGCCGGGGGGCGTGATCGTAACGATGACGCCGACCTTCTCCGGCTGCCCGGCGCTCGACGTGATGCGGCGCAACGTCGAATCCGCCGTCCGCCAACTAGGGGTGGAGCAGGTGACGGTAAACGTAGTTCTCCACCCCGCCTGGAGCACGGAGTGGATCAGCGAGGCGGGACGGCANAAGCTGCGCCTGTTTGGTTTAGCCCCGCCCCCGCGCCACGCGGGCGATCCCGTCGCGGTCGCCTTTTTTGATCTGGCCGAGTGCCCGCGCTGCGGCTCGATCAACACCAGTCTGCGCAACGCCTTTGGCCCGACGCTCTGCCGGATGATCTGGTACTGCCACGAGTGCCAGGATGCCTTTGAGCAGTTTAAGCCGCTCTAGCGCCGGATTTTAATCCCGCCGGCTCGCTCCCTATTGCCATCCCTGTACGGCCAGCCACTCATTCACCGCCGTCATGAATTCAGTGTCGCACTCTTCCTGCGCCACATGGCCGCAGGCGGGAATGACCACCAACTCCGCGTTGGGCAACTCACCCGCCAGGCGGATGGTCTGCTCGGTCGGCACCACGCGGTCATCATCGCCGGTGACGACCAGAGTCGGCATCGTTATCTCCGCTAGTCTTTCAACCAGATCGGATGATTGTGACGCGGCCGTGAACTCCCACAACGCGCGGTCCCACTCCTGCACTTGGACACCCAGTCGNGCCTTGGCCATCTGTTCAGCGGTGATGGCCGTCGGGTCGTGGTAGGCCAGGTTNTCCAGTGAGCTGCCCTGGCCGATCAGGATGCGAGACGCCAGCGGGCCGATGCGGCGCAGTTGTGGCGTGTTCAGCAGCGGCTGAATGAAGTCCGGCGCGCCGCCGCCGGAATACACGGCCGGCGAGGTGAGGATGAGGCCTTCGACGCGCTCCGGATGGGCCAGCGCCGTCCGCAGGGCCAGTGTTCCCCCGGCGGAGTTGCCGACGAGGATGGCCCGGTCGACCCCTTGCTCGTCGAGCAGGGCGAGTAGTTGCTCTATCGCCGCGTCGGGTGTATACGGGTTTGGACCGTCCCAATCGCCGGCGACCAGTCGCTCGCTCAGACCAAACGGCGGCCGGTCATAGGCGAAAGTNTGGCCCTTGCCGGCGAACTGCTCGAACACTTCATCCCAGGTGAACAGGCTGCCGGCGAAGCCATGGAGCAAGACAAAGGCCGGCTCGCCCGCGCCGCCGGCGCGGTAGTGAATGTCGATACCGTCTGTCCCCGGATAGGATAGGGNCAGGAACTGACTGTTTTCCTGGGCCAGCGCCTCAGGGGGCTGCAAGCCCTCCAGCGGGCGGACGGGCACGAGGAACGGGCCGATCACAACGATCAGCAAGACGACAGCCAGGAGAATGAGGATGATCTTTAGCAGACGTTTCATACCCCATTCGGTTTACCAACTATTGGGGATGAAAACAATAGGCAGGCACCTTATGCAAGGACGAATCCACAGATTACGCAGATCTATAGCGAAGCCTTTTCTAGCATAGCTCCATCTTTAAGCGGTGTATCGATTATTTGCTTATAGCTCGAGCGCGGCCCGGCCGACCGCCTCATAGGCTGTGTCGCCCGCTGGCGGCTGCATGCCCGCGGCGCGCACGTCGCGGAAGTAACGCTCCAGTGGCAGGGCGCGGGTCAGGCTTGCGCCGCCGGCGGCTTGCAGCGCCTTCTCAGTCGCCTCGTTGGCCGCGGTCGAGACAGCCATCTTGGCCGCCGCGATGCGAGCCATCATGTCCGGCCGATCCCCNTCCTGCCCTGTCCACGAGCCAGCCACCTCGAANAGCAAGGCNCGCGCCGCCATGAGGGNCACGTCGATCTCGCCTACCTGGCGCTGAATTTTCGGCAGCGTGGCGATGGGCTTGCCCAGCGCGGTCGGCACGCGCTCCTGGGCATAACGTACCAGCGCGTCGCGGGCAGCCAGCGCCGTGCCCATATAGACGGCCGACAGCATCATTGGGAACCAGACGTTCGGCCGGGCGCGGGCGTCGCCGGTCTCGATGAGGTTCTCGCGCGGCACGGCCACGTTATGAAAGACGACGTCATGGCTGTCGGTGGCGCGCAGGCTGAGGGAGTCGCCCCACGTCTCCATCCATTCGATCCCTGGCGATTCCTGGGGTATCAGAACGACACCCGGCTGTTGCTCAAAGGCGACGCGCACGAGCAGATGGGTCAGGTGGCGGCCGCCGGTGGACCAGGTCTTGCGGCCGTTAATGATTAGCTGGTCGCCGTCCGCTTTGGCTGTTGTCTCCGGCAGTCCGCCGCGCGACGGACTGCCCAGCTTCGGCTCGCTGGCCAGGGAGTTGAGCAAGCCACCCGCGGCCGCTGCGCGCATGATCCGCTCGCGGGCTGCCGGCCGCCAGGAGCAGACCTCTCTCTGGTGGCCAATGACCTGGTGTTGCATGGCGGCGACGAGCGCGGTCGAGGCGCTACCCTTGGCCAGCTCCACTTGCGCCGCGGCGCAGGTCAGGAGCGATTCACCCCAACCGCCGAACTCGCGGGGGACGGCCAAGGCCAGATAGCCGGATTCGCGCAGCAAGGCTACGTCCGCGGCGGGCAGCTTCCCGTCACGGTCGGCGTCGGCGGCGCGCTTAGTGATGTCGGCCGCCAGCGAGCGCGCCAGGGCAATGGCTTTCAGATTTATTTCACTGTTCATCTTCACGGTTATAGCCCAAAGAGGCGAAGGTTGCAGGTGAGGAGGCGGGGTTTAAAGGTAACGTTCAGGACGATTGGCGATTCCAGTAATCCATGGCCCAGGCGACGGCGCGGCCGATGCCCTCGCGCAGCGACACCTGCGGCGTGTAACCCAGCAGGGCACGGGCCTTGCCGATGTTGGCCACGTAGTGGGTCACCTCGCCGACGCGGGATGGCTCTACCGTTATCCGCGGCGCGACGCCCAGCTCTTCGCCGATGTATTCCGCCAGCGTCACCAGGCTGTTGCCCTGTCCATAAGCCAGATTGATCGTGTGGTTGGCCTCGCGGCTGCCGGCCAGCAGTTCGATGCCGCCGTAGACGCCGGCCACGCAGTCGTCCACGTAGGTGAAGTCGAGGACTTTTTTCTCGCCATAGACCGTGATCGGCTCGCCACGAGCGATCTTGCGGATGAAAAGGGGGATGACCCGCTCCATACGCTCGATATCCACGTCATAGCGACCGTAAACGTTGCTGAACCGGAATACGAGGTAGCGCAGACCGTAGCATTGGGCATAGGAGTAGATCAGCGCCTCGCCGGAGATCTTGCTGGCCGAGTAGGGGCTCTCAGTGAAAGCGAAATCTGCGTAGGACTCCTCGGTGATGTAGCGACGGATATCGCCGTAGACCTCGCGNGAGCTGCTGAAGATGACCGGCAGGGCGTTTTGGCGGCAGTATTCCAGCACGTTGAAGGTCATGACGATGTTTTCCAGCGCCCGGGCCGGCTGCTCCACGAGCTCGTGGACTTTCGCATGGGCGGCGAAATGCACTACGACGTCGATGCCGGCCGGGTAAGGAACGTGTCCCAGCCCGCCGCTGAAGTCGGTGAATGGGGCGGCCAGGTCTTGCAGTAGTGTGGGGAACGCATTGGTCCACGGATTTGGGCGCACGTCCACGCCGAAGACCTCGTGGCCACGTTCAAGTAAGTATAGGGCCAGGTTCGTGCCGATTTGGCCGCTGGAGCCGGTGATCATTACGCGCATGGATTGCTTCCTGATGAAGTGGCGCGGGAGCGCCGGGATTTTTGGTTCATGGGATTAATAGTTGGAGAGCAGCGCCCTAGCCGCGAACCGCGGCAGGGCCAGCATCCGCCGCCAGCGCCACGGCTCTTTGTAGAGCCGGTGGAGCCATTCCATTCCCAATCGCTGCACCCACCGGGGGGCNCGGACGGCGCGGCCGGTGACGAAATCGAGCGAGCCGCCGACGCCCACGGCCACGCGTACCGATGTCAGATTGCTCCGGTTGCGCTCGATCCACTTGTCCTGCTTGGGTGCGCCGTAGGCCACGAAGAGGAGCGCCGCGCCGCTATCGTTAATGCGCCGCACGATCTCGTCATTTTCGTCGATGGCGGGCGATCCGGCATAGGTTCCGGCAATGTGGAGGTCGGGGTTGCGCTCAATAAATACGCCGGCAGCTTCTTCGGCCACGCCGGGAGCTGCTCCGAGTAGATAGAGCGGCCAGCCGCAGGCCGCNGCCTGCTCGGCCAGCGCGTAGACCAGCTCCGAGCCGGGCACGCGCTCCGGCAGCGTTTGTCCCCTTCGGCGCGCCGCGTAGAGCAGTCCGATGCCGTCGGGGATGCACAGATCGGCCGTATGTAGCACGCGGCGGAAGGCGGCGTCGCTCTGGGCGGCCATGACGAATTCCGGGTTGACTGTGGCGATCTGGTGTACCCGCGGCTCGTTCATGTACTGTTCAATAAGGGCCAGCGTGTCGCCCATCGTGACCGCGTGAACGGGGATGCCGAGGATGGAGATGATGGGAGGGGGCATGACCTTGGTTATTGGGCAAGGGAGAAAGGGAGCAAGGGGGCAGGGCTGGNCCAAAGAACCGCCCAAGTTATGTCGGTCATAAAACTGTCACTTGCGGAAGATGCGCAGGACGATGTTGAGCAGGATGGTGCCCAGAATNCTGATGAGGATCATCGTCGCCAGCGGGAAATAGATCTTGTACCGCTCGCCCTCGATGCGGAAGTCCCCGGGCAGGTTGCCCAACCAAGGCAGGTAACGCGTGGCGACTAAAATAATGAACCCACAAAAGGCAATCGCCAGACCGATGATGAGCAAAAGCCGCCCGAACTCAACCATCCTCTATCCTCCGCTCGTGGTATCGAACAGGGTGCGCTGCGGCCCGCGCGGGNCGTTTTCGGGAATCGGCAGGCCCAGATGCTCGTAGGCATGAGGAGAGGCGATTCGCCCNCGAGACGTGCGCTCCAGGAAGCCGAGTTGCAGCAGGTAAGGCTCGACCACGTCCATGATGGTGTCGGATTCCTCNCTGATCGATGCGGCGATGGTTTCAAGCCCNACNGGNCCGCCGCTGAACTTCTCGATAATGGCTTTCAGCACGCGGCGGTCGAGGTCATCCAGCCCCAACGTGTCAATTTCCATCAGGTCAAGCGCGGCCACGGCCGTCTCGTGGGTGATCGCCCCATCGGAGCGNACTTGCGCATAGTCACGAACGCGGCGCAACAAGCGTAAAGCCACCCGCGGCGTGCCCCGCGCCCGGCGGGCGATCTCGCTGGTTCCCTCCGCCTGGATGGGCACNTCCAGAATGCGAGCGCCGCGGCCGACGATCTCTTCCATCGCCGCCTGGTCATAGAAGTCCATGCGATAGACCGCGCCGAAACGCGCCCGGAGCGGGGCGGTCATCAGCGCCAGCCGGGTCGTCGCGCCGACGACCGTGANGCGNGGCAACTTGAGCCGGACGTTCTTGGCCCCCGGCCCTTTGCCGACGATCAGATCGAGGACAAAGTCTTCCATCGCCGGATAGAGGATTTCCTCGACTGGCCGGCTGAGGCGGTGAACCTCATCGATGAACAGGATGTCCCCGCTGCGCATGTTGGACAGGATGGCGGCCAGGTCGCCGGAGTGCTCGATGGCCGGGCCGGCGGTGTGGCGAATGTTGGCCCCCATTTCATTGGCCACGACCTGGGCCAGCGTCGTCTTGCCCAAGCCGGGCGGGCCGTGGAACAGCACGTGGTCCAGCGGTTCGCCTCGGCCGCGGGCAGCCTCGATGAGGATGCGCAGGTTATCCTTCAGCCGATCCTGACCGGTGAATTGCGACAGGCGTTGCGGCCGCAGCATGGTGTCGAGGCCGACGTCCTCGGCCTTCTGCTGCGGGGCGANNGGCCGGTCGGGCNGGTGATTTTCTGTCNTCATGGCAAGTCTCGGGATTATACGCCAAGGTGGGGGTTTGCGGTAATTAGGGGGTGGGAAGAGGCAGGTAGCGGGTGGGCGGGTGAACAGGGGCAGCGAGAGAGATGGCTTAGGAAGACCGGCGGTGCAACTTCTACGCAAGTGGNCNCAGGTTGGCTACAATGAAGCAACCTGAAGTAGGAGAGACAGGATGGTTTTTGAGTCACAACACCCGCTGGTCAAGCACAAGCTCACCTTGATGCGCGACAAGAATACGAAGCCGAAGAAGTTTCGGCAGCTGATCCGCGAGATCTCGATGTTGTTATGCTATGAGGCCACGGCCGATCTCAATACGACGCCGCTGACCGTAGAGTCGCCGCTGGGCACGGCCGAAGGCGTGGAGATGCTGGACAAAGTCGGCCTCATTCCGGTGCTGAGAGCCGGACTGGGGATGGTCGAGGGAATCTGGGAGATGATGCCTGGGGCCGAGGTCTGGCATATTGGTCTCTATCGCGACGAGCGCACGCTCAAGCCGGTGTCATACTACAATAAGCTGCCGACGAACCCCACGGTGCAGGTGTGCTTTGTGCTCGATCCGATGCTGGCTACCGGCGGGTCGGCCGTGGCGACGGTCGATCTGTTGAAGAAGTGGGGGGCGCGGCGGGTGAAGTTCGTCGGCATTCTGGCCGCGCCGGAAGGCATCGCTCGCTTGCAGGGCGCCCACCCCGATGTGCCGATCCACATCGCCCACGTCGACTCCCATCTGAACGAGATCGGCTACATCGTGCCCGGTTTGGGAGATGCCGGCGACCGGCAGTTCGGGACGGCCTGAGGTGGAGATGCTCCACGCCAATACGTTTTGCCACCCATGATTTATATCGTCATCGCGCTGGCTTCGGCCGTCGCGGCCCTCATCACGACGCCGCTGGCCCGGCGGCTATCGTTTGCGCTGGGCATCGTGGCCGAGCCGGGCGGCCGCCGGAAGCATGCCGGCCGCATCCCCAAGCTGGGCGGCCCGGCCATCTTCATCGCCTGGCTTGTCGGGGTCGCCCTGACCTATTGGCTCTTGCCCCCGGTCAACCCCGACGACGCGCTCCGGTTGCGAGGGGTGGTGTTTGGCAGTTTCGTCGTGGTGATCGGCGGCCTGCTCGATGACCGCTTCGACCTGCCGCCCGGCGCGCAACTCCTGGTCCAGCTCCTGGGCGCGTTGGTCGCCATTCTGCACATCATCTTCATCGAGGTCTTCACCAACCCATTGCCGAGCGCGGGCCTGTGGGAAGCGATCCCGCTGTTTCACGTGGAGGGCGATCTGGTCTGGATATGGCGGCCGCTGGCCCTGCTGTTCACTGCTTTCTGGGTGATGGGCATGATCAACGCCATCAACTTCCTGGATGGGCTGGATGGGCTGGCCGCCGGGGTGTGCCTCATCGCCGCGGCGTTCTTCGCCTACCACAGCTACCGGCTGGAGCAGGAAACGGTCCCCCTGTTCTCGCTGGCGCTGGCCGGGGCGCTGCTGGGCTTTTTGCCGTTCAATTTCTCGCCGGCGCGGATCTTTCTCGGCTCGGCCGGAGCTTATTTTTTGGGCTACCAGATGGCGACGATGTCGATCCTGTCGCCGGCCAAGCTCTCCACGGCGCTGCTGGTCATGGCCGTGCCCATCATCGACGTGGCCTGGCAGATCATCTCGCGCATCCGGCGCGGCCAGCACCCGATGCGCGGCGACCGCGGGCATCTGCACTTTCGCCTCTCCGACCGGGGGTTGCCGACGCCGCGTATCGTCCTTGGCTATTATGCGGTGGCCATCCTGTTTGGGTTGATCGCCGTGCTGGTGGCGTCGCCGTTGCTAAAGGTGGCGACGTTGCTGGGGCTGGCGGCCGGGGTTTTTGCGCTGTTGATGCGCCTGAGCCGGCGCGAGGCGTGACCGGCGGAATCGCCCCGCTTATCGGAAAATATCGCAGGTGGGCAACTGGCCCCGATCCACGCGCCAGCCATCGCTGTACCAGGCCAGATAGTCGCGCAGGTTCTCTCGCCAATANGCTTCCTCGTGGGTGCCCGGAATGACGCGCCATTCATGCGCCACGCCGGCCGCCGTCAGGGCATCGTGCAAAGGCCGCGCCTCGATTAGATACGGATCGCGCTCGCCGATATCTACCCAGATGCGCAAATCCCCCAGATCATTTGTCCCGCCGGTAATGGCCGGGTCCTCGGCCGGGCCGGCGTAGCTGTCGATGAGCGCCGGACTGTGCGCGCCGGCGCTGCGGAACAGATCNGGGCGGCGAAAGGCCATCATCAGCGACCAGTAGCCGCCGCGCGACAGGCCGCCCACTGCCCGNCCGCCGGCCTCNGGCCAGGCGCAATAAGCCGTCTCGATGTGGGGAATGAGCTCGTCCANGACGAACCCCTCATAGGANTTNGGCCCGCTGGTCGTCGTGTTGGCCAGCCAGCCGTTGTCGGGCATGACGATCAGCAGCGGNGGGATNTCGCCGTTCGCGATGGCCGTTTCGGCNGCCTCATCCAGCCCNAACGCGTCCCAAATCGCGTCGTCGTGGATATTGCCGCCGAACATNTAGAGGGNCGGGTAGGCNCGGNCGTCATCGCNATAGCAAGGCGGCAGGTAGACNCGGTAGCGCATCGGTTCGCCTGCGACCGCGCTTTCCAGCGCGCCGGTTTCGATGCGGCCGGGAGCGGCGCAAGGCGTCGGCGNGGGCGTGGCGTCCGGCGGCGGGGTCGGGGTGATNGGTNNCGNCGGTCGTTGATNGGTCGCCGTGGCGGCTACNGCCGTGGNGNCTATAGCCGTGGCNGTCGGGACAGGGGTTGACGANGCAACGGGGATGGGTGTGTCCGTGANGGCCAGCGTCGGCGTGGGAAGCGNGGGCGNAGTGGAGCGCGAAGCNCTCGGGGCGNNGGTTGAGGNNGGCNTGGTCGCNCCGCCGCGGCAGCCGGCCGCCACGATAACCANCAGAAGGAGCATCAATGCCAGCCGCGGCCGGTTCATCGAGCGGCTCAGCAGGGTCTGCTAATAGGTGACGGCCGCCGGCGGCTCGGCCAGCAGCTTGCGGTAGGCGCCCCGCCAGTCGGACGGCTTGCGGGTCATGGTCTT